>CAMVRW010000045.1 GCA_947169985.1 uncultured Butyrivibrio sp.
TTTATTCCTATCGTTACACTAAAATGCGTAAGAGTATGAAGGCATATTATGGGGATTTAAAGAAACTTGCCAGAATCTACGAAAAGGAACAGTGACATGACTTCTTTGTTGGAATTCAAACAGTATGTAAAGAGATTTTATATCAAATACGAGACGTACATTACCTATTTATGGAAATTCTTATTGGCGCTTGTTTCCATTATGGTGATCAATGGGAAGCTGGGGTATATGGACGCACTGACTAACGGGGCTATTGTGATGATGGCTTCTCTTTTGTGCGCTATATTGCCATCTAACTTTATTGTGCTGATAGCTGCAGTATTTATCTTGGGACATCTTTATTCCATGGCTGTTGAGTGTGCACTCATTGCAGCAATCATCTTCCTTTTGATGTTCCTTTTGTACTTCAGATTTTCACCTAAGGATACACTGGCAGTGCTCCTTACACCGCTGTTTTTCTTTATGCACATCCCATATGTGATGCCACTTGCCATGGGGCTTCTTGGAACACCTGCATCTATCGTATCTGTTTCTTTTGGCCTGGTAATTTCATACATGTTGCAGTTCTTTTCATCAAATGCTGCAAGCTTTGGAAGTGACGGAGTGCAGGAGGCAGCCAATCAGTTCCAGGGTGTGATAGACGGAATTTTAGGTAATAAGGCGATGGTTGTTATGATTGCAGCCTTTGCAGTTTCACTTGTACTTGTTTATATCATCAGGAGATCTTCTGCTAATTATTCCTGGAAGATCGCTGTGGCAGCAGGAGCTGTAAGCCTGATCGTTGTTACACTGATTGGAGATATTGTCAGTGATACACAGATTTCTATTGCGGGAGTGATCCTTGGAACATTAGTCTCAGCTCTTTTGATGCTGGTGCTTGAGTTCTTTGCGTTTAACCTGGATTACAGCAGAACTGAGAAGGTTCAGTTTGAAGATGATGATTATTACTACTACGTTAAGGCGGTACCAAAGGTTACGGTCTCAACTCCTGAGAGGAAGGTTAAAAAGATCAACCGTGCCAGGGAGCAGCATTAAGATATAAGGGAAAGTCATGGATCAGATCGATTTTATTTTTGACTTTAACAGAACAAGCCTGCACATGCCGACCATTAGGTTTTCTGATATACTTGAGGTCTTCATCATAGCCTTTCTGGTATATCACATTTTGGTATGGGCCAGAAACACCAGGCTGTGGTCCCTTTTAAAGGGTGTCATAGTTATTCTGGTGTTTATTTTGGTGTGCGCCCTACTTAACATGTCGACTATCTTGTGGATAGTGGAGAGAGTGTTCAGCATTGCCATCATAGCCATAGTGGTAATTCTCCAGCCGGAGCTGAGGAAGGCCCTGGAGGAGTTGGGAAGGAAGAACTTCTTTTCCAATGTGTTGTCCCTGGGAGATCCCAAGTCAGAAGGAAGATTTTCTGACAGGACTCTCAACGAGATTACAAGAGCCTGCATCGAGATGGCGAAGGTAAGGACCGGAGCTCTTATTGTTATTGAGCAGAACCATCCCCTTACAGAGTATGAGAGAACAGGAATTGAAGTTGACGCCATTGTTACAAGTCAGCTTTTGATCAATATTTTTGAGCATAATACGCCGCTCCATGACGGTGCTGTAATAGTCAGGGGAGACAGGATAACATCAGCTACCTGCTATCTTCCTCTTTCCGACAATATGGGAATCGGTAAGGAACTGGGAACCAGACATCGTGCAGGTATTGGTGTATCTGAGGCGACAGATTGTTTCGTTATTATAGTTTCTGAGGAGACAGGTAAGATAAGCGTGGCTTCTGAGGGTGAGCTGGAGAGAGCACTTGACTCTGACAGGCTCAGGGAGAGACTCAGAGTCATTCAGGACAAGCATGAGGAGGAAGCACCTATCAAGTACTTCGCCAGAAAGGCCAGGGCAAGAAAATGAAGAGACTGACGGCCAACTGGGGACTTAAGCTTGCATCACTGATATTTGCTATCATTGTGTGGTTTCTTGTTACCAACATCAATGATCCCATCACTTCAGTGAGATATACGAATATTCCCGTTACACTTATGAATACATCCCTTATTACTGACCAGGGACAGGTTTACACGATACTGGACGGAAGTGACACCATCAATTCGGTAACGCTTTATGCGCCAAGATCCATCATTGATTCTCTGAGCCAGAACAATATTGTGGCTACAGCCGATCTTCAGGAACTTTCAAGCCTGAATACGGTAGGTATCACTGTTACCACTAACAAGTACAGGGACAAGATTGAAACTATTGTCTCCAGTTCAGATGTGGTAAAGCTCAGTGTCGAGAGAAAGGCTTCAAAGTCTCTTGCGTTGAAGGCAACAACCTCCGGATCATTAACTGACGGATATGTCATTGGAGATGTTACAACAGACCAGAATATGGTCAGGATAAGCGGACCTGAGTCAGTGGTCAACAGGATTACATCCGCTGCGGTAGATGTAGATGTAACAGGCTTTACATCCAACATTGGAACTGACGCAGATATCAAGCTTTTGGATGCTGATGGAAATGAAGTGGATGGCTCGCTTGTTTCCATGAATATCAAGACAGTAAGAGTTAACGTAGTCATATATGAGACAAAATATGTACCTATCACCTATGTAGTAAATGGTGAAGCTGCAAATGGTTATATGTATACTGGTCAGATCGAGAGTACTCCTGACACTGTTCTTGTTGCAGGAAGAAGCAGCGCAGTTGCATCTGTAAACGAGATCAAGGTGGAAGATGAAGCTATAGATGTTACCGGGCTTACAAGTAATCTTATTTATACCTATAACATAAGTGATTTCCTTCCATCTGGACTGATCCTGGGAGATAAGGATTTCAACGGATCTGTTTCTGTGGTGGCTCACATCGAACCTATTGCTGTAGAGACATTTGATGTCAGGGTATCCAATGTAGCAGTCGAAGGAACCGCAGAAGGGTTTGATGTAACTGTAGATGATACTGAATATGAGACTGTTTCTCTTACACTTCAGGGCCTTAAGGCAGTTATTGAAAGTATTGACCCTGACCAGTTAACAGGAAAAGTCAATGTGGACAAAATAATCAGTGGAAATAATCTTGATAGTCTGAAAGCAGGTAATTACAGTGCTGACGTAGACTGGGATCTTCCAGACGGCGTGAAGACCAAGGGAACAGTCAGCGTCTATGTCAAGGTTGAAGAGAATTGAGACTAAGGGGAGTTTTGGATGGTAACAAAGAAGATAGTTATTTCTAATCCTACTGGATTGCATCTTCGCCCTGCAGGAAATCTTTGCAAGGTAGCTATGAATTATAAGTCACATATCACCTTTAATTATGGGGAAAACTCAGCCAATGCCAAGAGCGTACTAAGCGTCCTTGGCGCATGCATTAAATGTGGGGATGAACTTGAGTTTATATGCGATGGTCCGGACGAGGAAGAGGCTTTGAAAGCCATTGTTTCAGCCATTGAAACGGGACTTGGCGAGTGAAATAACTTGTGATAAAATCACATGAGTTAAAAATTTTTTGAGAGGTAAGTATGAAATGAGGAGATTTAAAGCTGCGTTGGTCGCAGGACTTGCTGTGACAATGCTTTTTGGTTGTGGAAAGAGCAGCGATGAGGCTGTTGTGGGGATAAGCGTTGAGAAGCTTGAGGATGTTCAGGATTTAACACCTGTTGCTACCGAAGAGGCTTCTGTAGAAGAAGAGGTTGTAGACGAGGACGCTCCTCCTGCAGAGGGCATGGTTAGAAGCTACTTCACAAACCAGTGGGTTGATGAAGAGGTTAACAACAACAGACCAATAGCAGTAATGTATCCTATTAATAAAGAGGCTCAGCCTCAGTACGGACTCAGCAATGTTGCAGTATTCTACGAGATCATGGAAGAGGGCAGCATGAGCCGTCAGATGGGTATCCTTGAGAATTGGCAGGACCTGAACCAGATCGGTAATATTCGTAGTATCCGTGATTACTTTATTTATGCAGCTTTGGAATACGATCCTGTAATTGTTCACTACGGCGGACCAGAGCTTTATGTAAGCGGTGTTCTTACAGGAAAGAACAGACCTAATGGTGTTGATGATGTTGATAACCTTAACGGTGTAGGCGGAAAGGCAATGGGTCCTGACTACGGCGCATTCTTCAGAGTACCTGAGGGAAGCACATCTGAGCACACAGCTTTCACAGATGGCGCACATGTTAAGGCTGCTATCGAGAAGGCAGGTTTCTCACTTGAGCACAGAGACAAGTTTGAAGGTGAGTCACACTTCAAGTTTACTGGATATTCAAACCCTAACACCCTTGAGAACTACCCAGATGCTGTTGAGGCAACTGAGATTGATATGGCAGGCTGCTTCCCTGTAACCAAGTCAGCTCTTAAGTATGACGCAGATAAGGGAGTATATCTCAAGACTCTTTACGGAAATCCTCAGAAGGACGCTCTTACAGGAGAGCAGCTTTCATTTGAGAACGTAGTTATTCAGAGAACTTACCATGAAGTTCGTGATGACAACGGATATCTTGCATATCAGATGCATGATACAACTCGTGACGGATATTTCATCACTAAGGGCAAGATGATCCACATCACTTGGGAAAAGACAGGTGACTACGCTCCTACAACATATTATGATGATAACGGCGAGGAAGTAACCTTCAATACTGGAAGAACAATGATCTTTGTTATTCAGGAGAAGGGCGGATCATTCTCTAAGTTTGATGTAAACGGCGTCACATACGCGGACTGATCTTAAGATAACGGCTTTTTAGGCGGACGGCTTGATGCCGTCCGCTCAGTGTTTATACGACTTATTATGGAGAAAAGAAAAATGGAAAAGATTATCGTAACCGGATGTAATGGACAGCTTGGAAGAGCTATTAACAAGGAGCTCCCAAAGGACAAGTATGAGCTGATAAATACAGATGTATTTCAGGGTGAGGGAATAACACCACTGGACATCACTAATGTAGATGCAGTAGTTGAGCTGGCAAAAAGGACACAGGCCTCAGCTATCATCAACTGTGCAGCTTATACAGCAGTAGATAAGCAGGAGAGCGACGTGGATCTGTCATACAAGATAAATGCAATTGGTCCAAGAAACCTTGCAATCGCTGCTTCAGAGACAGGAGCAAAGCTTGTACATATTTCCACTGATTATGTATTTGAGGGAAATGGAACAAGACCTTATACAGAGTTTGACAAGACAGGACCTGTGAGTGTCTACGGAAAGACCAAACTCGCCGGTGAAGAAATGGTAAAGCAGTTCGCAAGAGACTATTTCATTATCAGAACAGCATGGCTTTATGGTGATGGTAAGAACTTTGTAAAGACCATGCTGGGACTTTCAGAAAAGTATAATGAAGTCAGCGTGGTTAAGGATCAGCTTGGAACTCCAACCAGCACAAAAGAGCTTGCAAAGGCAATCCATTATCTTCTTGGAACCGAGAACTACGGTGTGTTCCACGGAACCTGCGAAGGAGATACTAACTGGGCTGATTTCACAGAGGAAATTTTCAGGCTTGCAGGAAAAAGTACCAGAGTTAATCACGTAACTACCAAGGAGTATTCTGAGAAGAATCCTCAGGCTGCACCACGTCCTGCTTACAGCATTCTGGATAATTACATGTTCAGACTTACATCAGATTTCATGTTTGCTGACTGGCACTATGCAATCGAGGAATATTTGAAGGAGCTATAAGGTGTTAAAGAGTTTTATTGATGGAGTTTTGCATAATCATATTCTTCTGGCAGCTTTTTGGGCTTGGCTTATTGCACAGCTATTGAAGACTATTATTTATGTGATCGTAAACAAGGATTTTAATCCTGAGAGACTTGTGGGAGACGGGGGTATGCCCAGTTCCCATTCAGCTACAGTAATGGCGCTTGTTACAGCTACAGCTTTTTACTATGGAGCTGATACTTTTGAATTTGCTGTTGCTGCTATTTTGGCACTTATTACCATGCATGATGCCATGGGTGTAAGGAGAGAGACTGGTAAGCAGGCTAAGGTCATCAACAATATGATGGACTGGTTTGCAGAGCTTAATAGTGATCTTCCACCTGAGGAAAAGCTAAAGGAATTCGTGGGACACTCTCCTACACAGGTGTTTTTTGGAGCGCTGCTTGGGGTTATAGTGGCGTTTGTGGTTTGCAATCTATAAAAGACTGGACGGGGGCTTAAAGAGTTTATGCTGGCAGTGGTACTGATCTGGTTCTATGTTATTATCACAACATATCTTGTTGGATATGGTTTTCTGATGTCTTTGGTGAACTGGCCGGGGATGCATCGGAAAAAGAACAGCAAGGGCATGAAGACGTACGATTTCAGGTTCAGAGAAAGTTTTGTCATCACCGGGATCGTGCTGGTGACAGTATACGCTCAGATAGTAAGCCTTTTCTCAAAAGTGGCTCTGGGAGCCAACATTTGTCTTATTGTAATATGTTTTCTCATTGCAGTTTATTACAGGCATGAACTCTTAAATGACCTGTTTGAAACATTTCAGGTGACAGCGGCCAGAGGTAATATTTATATCTATCTGGCAGTATTTCTTTTGATGGCATATGGCACCAGTCATGGACTGATGCACTATGATTCTGATCTTTATCACGCACAGGCAATCCATTGGATAGAAGAATATGGAATAGTAAGGGGGCTGGGCAATCTCCATGTGAGACTTGCATATAACAGCTCTGCTTTTCCGTTGTCTGCCCTTTACAGTATGAGATTTCTGGGAGGACAGTCCTATCATGTGATGTCAGGATTTTTTTCACTGCTCCTGGCCTGGCAGTGCGTTGATATCAGAAATGTGTTCAGGAGAGGACACTTTGTAATATCAGATTTTGCAAGACTTGTGGCCATTTATTATCTCTTTAATGTGTTTGATGAGATGGTAGCGCCTGCTTCTGATTATTTCCTGTCTGCCATTGTTTTTTATGTAATAATCCATTGGCTGGATATGTATGTAAGGCATGAAAGATCCTATGTACCGTACATTCTTCTGGCTCTTCTTGGAGTGTATGCTATCACCATAAAGCTCTCTGCTGCGCCTATGGTGCTGTTGTCCATTATTCCTATCTACAAGCTCCTTCATGAAAGGAACAGGGAAAAGACTAAGGCGCTTTTGATATCTATTGTTCTGGCGCTAGTGATAGTTCTTCCATTCCTTATAAGAAATGTAATTATTTCCGGATGGATCCTATATCCTGTCACTATGCTTGATTTCTTTGGATTCAAGTGGGAAATTCCCAAAGGAGTTGCTAACTTTGACGCTATTCAGATCAAGACCTTTGGAAGAGGTTATAATGATGTGGCTTCCTATATGGATGTACCTCTGAGTGAGTGGGTTCCTCACTGGTTCGAAAGTGTTACTGGCATAAACAAGATCATGGTGATTCTCGATATGGTTTCAATCCTGGTATTCCTTGTATATCTGACTTATTTCCTGGTGGCTGTGGCAGGGCAGAAGTCTTCAAAACTGACGCTTGGAAAGAGCAAGGTATTTGACTTGAGCCAAAGAAGCGTGCTGAACACAGCAGATTTCATCACCATCAGCGCAACACTGGTTGGCTGCCTTGGCTTCTGGTTCTTCAGCGCACCTCTGATCCGTTATGGAGTAGTTTATGTATGGCTCGTTCCTGCAGTCATTCTTGGAAGACTTGTAATTCTCGGCTTCAACAAGTTGGAAGAAGCTCCAAAGTCGATTATCATGAAGGCCTTTACAGCCATTCTGCTTTTATGGCTGGCCTATAAAGCTATATTCCTTGTGGTGGATGATTCCGGACGCTACAATCCTGTCTACCTTGTGAAGCAGCAGGACTATGGCGAATATGAGACTAAAGAGTTTGAACTGAACGGAGTGAAGATCTATTACCCTGCGACTGGAGACCAAATTGGTTACTACCCATTCCCCGCAGCGACCCATGATTTAACAGGAGAAGTGGAATTGCTGGGAAGTGTTATAGAGGAAGGCTTTAAATCTGTGCAATAAGAAAGACGTGCCATTTGGCACGTCTCTTTTTATCTTTCTGCACGCATTGGATTATTGAGGAAATCGTCATATGCAAGACGGATTCCGTCGTCAAGCTCTGTGGTGTAGGTCCAGCCAAGTTCCTTGGCCTTGGATACGTCCAGGAGCTTTCTTGGTGTTCCGTTGGGCTTTGAAGGATCCCAGCGGATCTCGCCTGTATAGCCAACAATCTTTGCTACCTTCTCAGTAAGCTCCTTGATAGTAAGCTCTTTTCCTGTTCCCGCATTGACTGTCTCGTCGCCACTGTAGTTGTTCATAAGGAATACACACAGATTGGCAAGATCATCTACATAAAGGAACTCGCGAAGCGGGCTTCCGTCACCCCAGCAGGTTACGTAAGGAAGGTTCTGCTCCTTTGCCTCATGGAAACGACGGATAAGGGCAGGAAGTACGTGTGAGTGAGTTGGATGATAGTTATCGTTTGGTCCGTAAAGGTTTGTAGGCATTACGGATATATAGTCTGTTCCGTACTGCTTGTTGAGATATTCGCAGTACTTAAGTCCTGAAATCTTTGCAAGAGCGTAGGCCTCATTGGTCTTTTCAAGCTCTGAAGTAAGAAGGCAGTTCTCCTTCATGGGCTGAGGAGCCATTCTTGGATAAATGCATGAGGAGCCAAGGAATTCAAGCTTCTTGCAGCCGTTCTTCCAGGCCGAATTGATAACGTTCATCTCAAGGATCATGTTCTCATACATGAAGTCTGCAAGAGCCTGTGAGTTACCCATGATTCCTCCAACCTTAGCGGCTGCAAGGAAAACATATTCGGGTTTCTCGTCTGCGAAGAAGTTCTCTACCTGATCCTGTCTGGTGAGATCCAGCTCTCTGTGGGTTCTTGTGACAATGTTCTCATATCCCTGTTTGTTTAACTCTCTTACAATTGCTGAGCCAACCATTCCTCTGTGGCCGGCTACATATATCTTAGCGTTCTTTTCCATCATAGTGGTATATCTCCCGGTTATTACTTATCGATTCCTTTTTCAAGGAATTCAGCAAGATTGAACTTAACGTGCTCGTTAGCTCTTTCAACTGCAACCTTCTTCATGTCGTGCTCAACCATGATCTTTACGAGCTCTTCGAAAGATGTGGTCTGAGGATTCCAGTGAAGTTTCTCTTTAGCCTTGGTAGGATCACCCCAAAGGTTTACAACGTCTGTAGGTCTGTAGAAATCCTGTGATACTTCAACAAGAACCTTTCCTGTAGCCTTGTCATAACCTTTCTCGTCAGCGCCTTCACCCTTGAATTCAAGCTCGATACCTGCATAGTGGAATGCAAGCTGTGCAAACTCACGAACAGAGTGCTGTACGCCTGTAGCGATAACGAAGTCCTCAGGCTTGTCGTTCTGAAGGATCAGCCACATGCACTCTACGTAGTCCTTTGCATAACCCCAGTCACGAAGACTTGAGAGGTTTCCAAGATAGAGCTTATCCTGCTTACCCTGTGCAATTCTTGAAGCTGCTAAAGTGATCTTACGTGTTACGAAGGTCTCACCTCTTCTTTCTGACTCGTGGTTGAAAAGGATACCTGAGCAGCAGAACATGTTGTAAGCTTCTCTGTACTCTTTAACGATCCAGTAGCCATAGAGCTTAGCTACAGCATAAGGGCTGTAAGGGTGGAAAGGAGTCTTTTCATTCTGAGGAACTTCCTCAACCTTTCCGTAAAGCTCTGAAGTAGAAGCCTGATATATACGACAGGTTTCAGCAAGACCACACTGACGAACAGCCTCAAGGACTCTCAGGACACCAGTCGCATCTACGTCAGCAGTAAACTCAGGTGAATCAAAGGAAACCTGAACGTGTGACTGAGCAGCCAGGTTATAGATCTCGTCAGGTCTTACCTTTCCAACTACTCCAAGGATGCTCATGGAATCACCAAGATCACCGTAGTGGAGGTGGAAGTGCTCATGACCTTCAAGGTGAGCGATTCTTTCTCTAAAGTCAACTGAGGATCTGCGGATGATTCCGTGTACATCGTATCCCTTGTCTAAAAGGAACTCTGCCAGGTAAGAACCGTCCTGACCTGTAATACCTGTAATAAGCGCTTTCTTTGCCATTTTGTATCTCCTATATCGTTGATAAATTTAATACTCATTTGCGAGATTTCATTCTATCATACTTTACTATATATTCATATATTAATGCAATTTTTTGTTCATTGAAAGAAAAGGCCTTTAAGTGTAGAATAGTGTTTAAGATTGCAGAAGTATGCACAAATTTAGAATGAGGAGTAATAAAAGAGAAATGGGAGTACTGAGCATCATCATCCCTTGCTACAACGAGGAAGAGAATGTTTTTGACTTTTATGATGAGTTCATGAAGAACGAGAAGTTCTTTAATGAACATGACCTGGAGTTTGAACTTATATTTGTAAACGACGGCTCTAAGGACGGAACTGTTGATAAAGTAAAAGAGCTTAATAAGAAAGATTCAAGAGCGCATCTCATCAGTTTTTCAAGGAACTTTGGAAAAGAAGCAGCTATTTACGCAGGACTTCAGAAATCAGTAGGCGATTATGTGGCCGTAATGGACTGTGACCTCCAGGATCCACCGGCGCTTTTGCCTGAGATGTACACCATCATCACTGAGGAAGGATATGACAGCGTTGCCACAAGAAGAGTGGATAGAAAGGGAGAACCACCTATCAGATCTTTCTTCGCAAGACAGTTCTACAAGATCATTAACAAGATGTCAAAGACAGAGATTGTTGATGGAGCAAGAGATTACAGATTGATGAACCGTCAGTTTGTCGACGCCATCCTTTCTCTTGAGGAGTACAACCGTTTCTCCAAGGGTATCTTTGGATGGGTTGGATTCAAGAATAAATGGATTGAGTTTGAGAATATTGAGAGGAAGAAGGGCGAGACAAAGTGGTCCTTCTGGAAGTTGTTTAAATACGCACTTGATGGAATCATGGCTTTCTCAACAGCACCTCTTGCCATGGCTTCTCTCCTTGGAGTTATTTTCTGTCTGGTGGCATTTGTATTTATTGTGATCATCATTATCAGAAAGCTTACCATCGGAGATCCATACAATACTGTTGGTTGGACATCTACAGCCTGTATCATCCTTTTTGTCAGCGGAGTTCAGCTGTTTTGTACCGGAATTGTGGGACAGTACCTCTCCAAGGCCTACCTGGAAGTTAAGAAACGTCCTTTGTTCATTGTTAAAGAGGAGCTGTGATGGTAAGTATTGTCGTACCTGTTTACAACGCGGCGAAGTATATTGAAAACACCATCAAAATGGTTTCGGAGCAGACATACAAGGACTGGGAGCTTATCCTGGTGGATGATGCATCAAGAGATGGCAGCGCAGATGTCATCGAGAAGATCATAGGAAGCCAGGGAAAGAGGATCCGCCTTATCAGGAAAGAGACCAATGCGGGTGCCGCTGAGGCCCGGAATACCGGTATAGATGCATCTTCAGGAAGGTACATTGCCTTTCTTGATGCTGACGATGTTTGGAGGCCTGATAAGCTGGAGAAGCAGATCGCTTTCATGGAAAAGACCGGAGCAGCTTTTGCATTCCACTCCTACGAGTTTGGGGATGAGAATGCAAGGCCTACAGGAAAGATCGTTCATGTACCTGCTACTCTTAAGTACAGACAGGCTCTTTCCAGAACGGTGATCTTCACCACCACCGTAATGTTTGACACGGAAAAGATTGATATGGAAATAATCCATATGCCCAAGGTACCCAGCGAGGATACTGCCACCTGGTGGAGGATCTTAAAAAGTGGCTATGTGGCATATGGTATGGACGAAAATCTGGCTATATACAGGAGGCCTGCAAAGTCCCTGTCTTCTAACAAGCTGGAGGCATTGTACAGGATATGGTTCCTTTACAGGAATATAGCAAACCTGTCGGTGATAGAGTCCTTATATTATTTTGGAGGATGGGCAGTAAGAGCGACATTACGAAGGCTCTGATTGCTCAAGGGGAAGTATGAAACAAAAAGAATCAAAGAAGAGAATCCTTGT
>CAMVRW010000046.1 GCA_947169985.1 uncultured Butyrivibrio sp.
CCTGTTCTGCTTCTGCAGGTGGTTCAACCAAAGCATCCACCTCCGCATTAAGGATTGCATCAAGGTTCTCTGCAGGAGTCTCAGCTGCTGCCTGCGTTGCTGCATCTGCCATCATGGCTGCCATCACAGGATCTATGTCATCCGGATTTTCCGGAACAGGGATTTCTGCTGCCGCTGCCTCTGTTGCAGCTGCTTCTGCTGCAGCTGCGTCAGCCATCATAGCTGCCATTACGGGATCTATGTCTTCAGGGGCTGCATCCGCTGCGGGAGCTGCGTCCATTGCCGGCATTTCTGGAGCCGCCTCAGGAGCTGCCTCTCCTGCCGCCATCGCTGCCATCATCGCATCCATATCCACTGGCGCATCTGCTGGGGCTGCGTCCATTGCTGGCATCTCAGGAGCCGCCTCTGGAGCTGCTTCAGGTGTGGCTTCTGCTGCCGTCATTGCTGCCATCATCGCATCCATATCTACAGGAGCTTCTTCTGCCGGAGCTGCGTCCATTGACGGCATCTCAGGAGCTGCCTCTGGAGCTGCTTCAGGTGTGGCTTCTGCTGCTGCCATGGCTGCCATCATTGCATCCATATCTACAGGAGCTTCTTCTGCCGGCGCTGCGTCCATTGCTGGCATTTCAGGAGCTGCCTCAGGAGCTGCCTCTCCTGCCGCCATTGCTGCCATCATTGCATCCATATCTACAGGGGCTTCTGCAGCCGGCGTTGCTTCTCCTGCCGCCATCGCTGCCATCATTACATCCACATCTGTTGCAGACTCAGCTGCTGCCATTGCTGCCATCATCGCATCCACATCTACAGGAGCCTCTTCTGCGGGAGCTGCATCTGCCGCAGGCATCTCAGGTGCAGGTTCAGGAACCGGCTCTGCCGCAGGCGCAGCATCAGCCATTGCTGCCATTGCAGCTGCCATAGCATCTGCTTCTGCAGTTTCTGCAGGACTTGCATTTTCAGAACCTGAAGCAGCAAGGATCTCATCAAGATTAGGAATGTCCTCAATAGGTGCAGGCGCAGCCTCTGCTGCCTTCTTCCTCCCCCTCTTTGGATTAGGCGCCTCTTCGGCAGGTGCTGGTGCTGTCGCTGCCTCATTTGCTGTCATAGCAGCCAGAAGATCATCTACATTTGCAGTAGAAAGATCCTGTCCATTAAGAATATCCTGAGTGCTCATGCCTTCCATGCCAAGTCTCCTTTCGTACAAGCCTGTTTATTTTTATAAAAAAGCATATAATTAGTCGGAATTACACAAATATATTATCTCTCAAAATCGTCTGAAAACATAGTGAATTTTCTATAAATTCCTCTCCGCTTTCATCTCAGCCTTCCGCTCATACATAAGCTTGTCAGCCCGCTCGAATACTGCCACAACGCTTTCATCCTTATCGTATTTTGACATGCCGTATGCGACCTGGACTTCCCCCCTGTCCCTGTTATCATTATTAGCGAAAGTCATCTGATCCATCAGCTCGCCAATGTTGTCGTAATCTCTTCCCTGACATACAACCACAAACTCATCTCCGCCAATCCTGAAGACAGGACTGTGAACAAAAACATTACAGATCATTTCACAGGCCTTCTGGAGATAAACATCCCCCGCCTTGTGTCCAAACAGATCATTTA
Organism: uncultured Butyrivibrio sp.; assembly: GCA_947169985.1. Taxonomy (GTDB): domain Bacteria; phylum Bacillota; class Clostridia; order Lachnospirales; family Lachnospiraceae; genus Butyrivibrio. The sequence continues at coordinate 1,621 of CAMVRW010000046.1, forward strand.
CAATCTTAAGTCCATTAACATCACAGACTACCAGTGCAAACTCAGATACCTTTCCTGCCTTGATGTCCTCATTCAGCTGATTCTCCAAATCGGAATATGCATGCTTATTTCCCACACCCGTGAGTTCATCCTTTGATGCCATCTGTTTAGCCATAGCCATATCCTTGGCATATTCAATCTCATGCATTACCTGGGAATTCACATCAAGAAGTCCTACTATCAGAAGTTCCTTCCCATCTTCTTCAACGATGGCGGCCTTCAGCCTTATGTAGTTAGGCTTCCCACGCAGTACAAGTCTGTAATCAAGTTCGAACAGCCCATTCTTCTTTATGCCTGCAAAAACACTTTCCCTGTTCACCAAAGAAGTAAACAATTCCTGATCGTCAGAATATACAACCTTAAGGCCATTATCATGGGTTTCTTTAAAGAAGTTCTCACCCTCCTTGGCTATATCCAGCTGCTGAAAGTCCTTCGAGGAACTATATTCTCTATAGTGCTCCGTTTCCGGATCCACAAGGTAAAGAGCTATAAGATTTCCGTTAAGAGCAGCCAGGCGATAATAGATCTTTTGATCCTCCATAGCCTTTTCAGCCAGCAGCTTCTGATTTTCCCTGTAGTTGCTCAGCATGATTGCCAGAGATATTACAAAGACAAGCAATGTAGCCATCGTATACAGAGTCGTTGTATTTGCAATGCTGCCCGCCTGATCATCTAAAAACTCATCTCTCTCTAAGGAATCCTCAGTGGCGCCATCATGGTTTTCCTGGTGATATTCATAGATATTCTTAACTGCCTGGTCAGCTGCATTTTCTGTCACTCTGGAAACCCACATCATAGAACAGAAAAGCAGCAGAACAAGAAAGATAACCCACGCAACCATTCTATCTTTGTACTGCCTATTCTTATCCTTTTTGATGAGATACCAGAAATAAAGCATTCCAAGAAGGGACCAGGCAATAAACAGCGCATAAGCCTGGGTCTCCATGGCATTAAAGGGAAGGACCCCCGGAACAAGTAAAAGAACTGCATAAACTCCCATCAGTACCATTCCCACCATACCAGCTGCAGTAACTGCCCTATTACCATTTTTCTTTGCACACAAATAAGCTCCGTGGGCGATAAGGCCATAGATAAGCGTTGCCCCAAGCGTGGTAACATCCACGATCCAGCCAATGGTGGTTCTTCCAAGGAACGGAATGATGATAGTAATCGCAGCCACGAATCCCAAAGCCTTATAAGGGATTCCTTTTGAATTAAGTAAAGAAAGGCCCTTAGGCAGTTCTCCCTCCCGTCCTGCTGCATATAGCAGACGGCTAAGAGCCATCATATTTCCAATAATACTTGTCAGGATTATGCTCAAAAGTGCAAGCATCAGTATAGTGACTCCCCTGCGTCCCATGTAGTAATCTACTGCATAGAACATAGGAAGAGCCTTGATTCCCTGGAGATTACCGGCATCACGTATATATTCAAGCCATCCTGAATACTCCTGTGGGTAGGCCGAAATTGTCAGGATGCATACAAGAATGTAAACAACAGTGGAAACAATTACAGAAGCTAAAAGAATTCCGCGAACTTTTTTCGCAGCAAAAGAATACTCCTCAGAAAAATGTGATATACTCTCAAAACCTATGAAAGCCCAAGAAGAAATGGATGCAATCCTGACAACCTGCGAGATTGATGAGGAACCCTCCATGAATAATGGCGAATAGGAAAAAGAGCTGTCGTGGCTACAAAAGGCTACTCCGGCACAGATCATAAACCCAAAGACAAAAGCAAGGGCTGCCAGTATCATTACGTATTCAGGAAGCTTCCTGGAATAGGAGCACAGCAACAACACCACAGCCAGAACAGCTATGGAAAGAATGCACTCTCCAAACCAGACATCATATCCAAATACGCGATAGTGGAATCCAAATTTGAAAGCATCCTTAAAGAAGAACCGAACAAAAAGAGGTACTGCAGTTAAATTAGCCCATAACACAGCAAAATAAGCCAGAAGGACGAACCACAGGGTAACAAACCCCATTTCCTTCCCTCCGACACGTTTTTCGAAGGTATAAATCCCACCTGCATCAGGGTTGTTCCGGATCATATACTGAAGATTCCAGGTAATGATCAGAATAACAAACATTCCGGCAAGTAATCCAAAAGCCGTTCCGTGCACTCCGGCTTTTTCAAGGAAACTGCTGCAGGTGACTATGATGGATCCCCAGCCAAGGCTGGCACCAATAGAAAAAGCCCAGATTCCCAAAGGCGAAAATCTGGACTTTAATCCATTGTAATTAGTATTATTACTATCCATTACAATTCACCAGATTTATATTTTTACATATATTTTTGTTCGGAATTTTTATAATTCGTGCACTTATATTATGTGACAAAAAGTATATGTACTCAATTAAAATAATATAAAATTTGGTGAATATAACTCGTTTTTTGAAGTCAGATCATGCCTTCTCAGGTTCAGGATAGTCAACTCCAAAGGTTTCTACAGTAACTGTCTTCATAACCTGTGGAGTGGTTGGTCTGTCGGTCCAGTCAGTCTCTGTCTCAGCAATCTTGTTGACAACATCCATACCCTCTGTGATCTTTCCAAAAGCAGCATAATCGCCATCAAGATGAGGTGATGTCTTGTGCATGATAAAGAACTGTGAGCCTGCTGAATTGGGCATCATTGATCTTGCCATTGAGAGTACGCCCTCAGTATGCTTAAGATCATTCTTAAAACCGTTTGAAGAAAACTCTCCCTTGATCCCGTATCCCGGGCCGCCCATTCCTGAGCCTTCAGGATCTCCACCCTGAAGCATGAATCCACGAATAACTCTGTGGAAGATAAGTCCATCATAGAAATTCTTTTTGATAAGTGAGATGAAGTTGTTAACGGTGTTAGGAGCAATCTCTGGATAGAGCTCTGCCTTCATAACATCTCCGTTTTCCATGGTAATTGTAACAACCGGGTTCTGTGCCATTTTAATTTGTCTCCTTGTTAGTTCGCTATAACTTCTACTGCGTGATAATACTCGTCTGAGCCTCTCTCTGCAACCACCTGTACACTCTTGTCCAAAAGAAGAACAGGACATCTAGAGAAGTTGGTGTTGGAATCAAGTCTTATCTGCATATCTCCGCCGCTTGTACTCAGGAAAAGAGTATTCTCTGTGGTATCTCCTGATACCTTTCCGGATACTGTAACCCTGGAATTGCCATCCAATGATACTGTTGAAGCTGCGCTTGATGAATTATTTACTATCTTGGAAGAGTGATTCCATGCATCGCTTCCTCTGTAGAAGTTAACTGTTACACTCTGTCCCGGAATAAGAACACGACATCCGCTGGCATCTGTTCCAAGATCCAGAACTATCTGCATTGTTCCGCCTGATGTAGACAGGCAAAGCAGTGATGATGTGGTTCCCTTTTCAACAGTTCCGGAAACTCCTGATACTGAAGAGCCTGAAACAGTTAATCCTGAAGTAGAAGATCCTGAAGATCCGCCCACATCACTTATGGAAAGCGCGTGCATATATGCATCAGAGCCTCTTGCACAAACAACCTGAACTGACTTGCCGATGATCATGTACTTAACACCACTTACATCAGTGTCAGTGTCAAGCTTGATCTGCATTGTTCCGGCATTTGTCACCAGATACAAAAGTTCCTCACTGGTACCCTTAGCAATTGTTCCCTTAACAGTAGACTTATTGGATGAATCAACATTCACCTTTCCTGCTGAACTACTGCCTGTAAGCTTGCTTGCATGCCAGTACTCATCACTTCCTGTATAGCATTTAGCTGTTAAGGAATTACCGGGAAGCAGGAACTTTGCGTTCTCTGTCTCAGTAGATGAATCAAGCTTAATCTGTATCGTACCACCGCTTGTCTTAAGATAAAGCATATCGGATGTGGTCTGATCAGTTACGGTTCCAGAGTAAGTATACTCAGCAGCTGTAGTACATGCCGGGAAAGCAGCCACATTAAAAAGAACTAATGCTGCTGAAGCCACAGTGCCAAGGACTACAGATAATGGTTTTTTCATAAAATACCCCCTTCGCAACAACACTAAATATTCCTCATAGTTATTTTTATTATACATCATATTGTGGTGTGTTGGAAGAGCCTACGAATATTATGTTCAGCACCTTACCAGGGGTTAGTTATCTCTTTTCCTCCGCCGACCTCGTCGCCGTCAGAGCCGCTGCCATCCTCATCTCCCACGTAATCAGACCATTTCTTGAGATCTCCCTGCTGGTTCTTTCGATCCTCCAGGGCATCCTTCTTATTTTCCTCAAGCTCCTTCTGAGCCCTCTTCTCACGATCTGATGGATTGGAGCCGCCATCGGAGTCATCGTCAGAATCACTATTTCCACTGTCATCCTGCTGATTATTATTTTGATTCTGATCCGGGTTCTTCAGCATTTCGATCATCTTATCGATATCTTCCTTCAACTGCTGGGCATCGGCATTATGCCCATCCCCTTCATCGGTGGCGCAGCCATTTTCAAGAAGCACATCCCTAGCCTTGTATAACACGAAAAGAGCTGTGTCTATCTTTTCCTGAGAATCCAGGTTGTAAAAATCAATGGTGTTGCACATGGAAAGAGCCAGGTTGATCCTGATAAGACAGTCCTTCTTCTCGGAAGGATAGTGCTTCAAAGCCTCGGTAAAATAGGAAATTGCCGAGTTGTAATCCCCATTCTTATAAGCTGCATTGCCAAGGTTATAATAGGGCACATAGCTTTCCGGGAAGTTGAACTTTAAAAGCTTTTCCTCTTCCTGTGATCTATATTCTTCATTGTCGTAGGCTGATACAAAGCTGTGGTTGATAAACACTCTCCCGGCAAGCAATACTCCGAAGATAAGCACCAGAAGTGTCATTATTCCCAAAAACCACAGTCTAAGTGGTATCTTTTTCATCTTAGAGCCTTCCTTTTCTTACTACCATCAATATTTCCATAAGTACCAAAAGAGCCAGTGGAATAGCGAAATAGAAGTAGATATCCTTTTCTATCTCAGCACCGTCACCACTTTCTATAACAGTCTTGGAGCCTTCTTTTATTATCTCAACAGCCCCTTGAAGGCCTGCGTTTCCATCATTCATGTATATATAGGTAAGCCCCAGTTCATCAGCGATCTTTTGAAGATTACTCTCATCAATCCTGGAAATCGCATCCTGATGAAGAGTGTAGTCATACACAAATCTGGTCACACTGCCTCCGTCCTTCATCCTTCCGCCGCTTTCCGTGCCATAACCCATTACCGCTCCGCCGTCGATGTACTGGTCAAGATCCGAGTAATCCTTCAGTTCATTTCCATTGGTGATCTCTCCATCACTTATGTAAAACACAATGGTCTTTCGATTTTCCTTTCTGGCTGAGGACAGGAGCAGGGCTTCCACATCCTTATAGGGAATGGAAAGGTCACTTCCACTTGCGTAGTAGCTGTCCGGAGTTTCAAGGGTGTCCAGAAGATCCCTTATGTACTGCATATCCTGAGTAAAGGGTGCCAGTACATGGGCAGAATCATCAAAGGTAACAAGACCGAAATTACTGCCTGCCAGCTCATCAATAACATAGTTCACATCCTTGATGGCACCATCCATCCTGGGCTTTCTGGTGCCATTGTAATCCTGAGCCCACATGCTGATGGTGGTATCTACCACAAAAAGAACATCCAGGTTCTTTGTGGCAAACTCATATCTGGTCTCTTTAAGAATAGGCCTTACCCCGATAATAAATGCCAGTACATAAATGAGCGTAAGCCTTACAAGGGTAAAGAGCTTTTCTTTTGTATTTACTTTATTTCCGATCACAAAGTAGGAGGTTGCTCCAAACATAAGAGCAAAGACCGCCACCAGGATCCCAAGAGGTAACATTGGTCTGATGTTCATTTTTGTAATACCAATCCTGCCAGGCATCCAATTGCCAGGCATATGCACATGATAAAGAAAGGAATCTCCGGAAGGTCCACTGTCTGTCTGGTCATGACAACCTTAACAAGCATAGCTTCCTGCTTCTGGATATCCTGAACAATCTCTGAAACTGACTGGGTCCTGGTTCTTATGTAGAACTTTCCGCCGGTCTTTTCCACGGCATTCTTAAACCCATTCAGGCATGAAGAGTAGTCAAACTCTTCAGGCATATAAAACTTCTCCTCTGAAGGAAATATTCCAAAGAGGGTAACTTTGTTTTTCTTGCAGTACTCTGAAGCTTCCTTGAGGTTCAAAACCTCTTTTCCGAAGGCGTTGAGCTCATTGTCCGTGCACATGATGATTACCCTTGTTCTCTCTGAATCTCCCAGATAAGGAAAAGAGTAAAGGGCTGTACCAAGGCCTTCTCCAATAAGTGAGGAGCCTCTGTACCAGTTGTTGTAAAGGGTTCCTGCCTCAAAATAATCCAGTTTATCAGACAGCTCTTTGTACCTTTCAAGCTTATCGTCGGGGATATATCCCCCTTCTCCATAAGTCAGATAGTAGTCCTCGAAGTATTCCTTCTGCAAAAGAAAATACCCCTGAAGCTCATCCAGTCTATCGATTATGTAGTCATAGTCATCCGTCAGAGGCACATAAGTCACCGACGAGGTGTTAAAGATACTTATGCCAAACCTGTCACCTTCAAGGCCTGCCACAACTCCCTTAAGATAATCCGTCAGTTCCGAATTAAGATCATAAAGGGAGTATGAAACATCAAGACAAAGAATGATATCTCTTTTCTTGACTCCACTTACAACATCCTCAGTCCTGTAGGGCCTAGCAGCCAGGAAAAGAGCTGAGACTATACTTCCGGTCAGTCCCGTGATCATCACAGCTGTCAGGACCACGTACCTGATCTTAAGATTTTTGTACAGCTTTGACTGCCTGATTCTTCCGGTGTTTGCTGCTTTTGTGCCATCCACAAACCTGCTCGTTTTCCTTTTGTGGATAAAAAAAAGACCAAGAAGCGCAGCCACCAAAACAGCTATCCCTATGATAACTATGTTTGTATACATCAACTCCATGATCTGATCACTCCTATTGCAGTGTTACAGGATGTCAAAAGGTCTTTTTCCCTGGCCTTCTCATCCTCTGCGAACTCCGGCACATAGTATTCCTCCATGAGCACATCAAGCTTTCTTATGCCCATGGCCTTTACTTCCTTTACCGTGAAGCTCTCTACGTTTATTCCGGTCACCTGGTGAACAAACTCCCTGATGACAAAGCTAAGCTCCTGATAACCGTCTCGCTTAGTGATATCTCCGCTGTTATATTTGCTGATGATGTTCTCTACCCTCTGAGAATACTGGTTTTTAACCCTAAACAAAACCTCAGGTGTCATTACGACCTTGCGATAGGCAGGTCTGTACTGCTGTTTCTTTGTCCTGTATTCCAGCATTTTCATGATGGTATAAACCAAGACTCCGATAGCCGCTACGATCAGCACTGCTGCTATTGCTGCCACCCACCAGCTGTATTCAAATGGACTCTGTAATTTAACCGTAGTAACCATTTCTGTACCTTTCAAGCAGGGTAATGGCGCTGTCAATGATCTCGTCCTCACCTGAAATGGTCGTGAGGCAGGCCTTGTTGCGCTTGCACATAGCAGAGGTCCTCTCTAAGATCTCATTCCTTAAGCTCTCCTCTTCCTTCCTAAGAGCTCTGCTGTGAGATAAAAAGAACCTTTCATAAAATCCCTGTTCGTTGTCAAAAACCACATCTCCCGTCAGATACGCATCATCGATATTAATGATCAGAAGATCGTGGCCTGTAGTAATACTCTTTATAAGTCCCTCATTCAGCTGGTCCAGTCCATCCATATCCGTCAAAAGAAATATGATCATCCTTTTACGGACTGTGTTAAGGATTTCTTCCAGAGTCTGAGTCAGGCTGTACCCGGAATCTGTGGTGCAGCTCTTTTCATAATCATAGAGGAGCTTTTCAAGGTGATCCGTTCCGGACTTGAAATAGCTCTTTACAGCGCTGTGATCACCTGCGTAGGAAAGCGCAAAATCCGCCCCATTCCTGGAGGCAATAAAAGAAAGCATCCCAAAGGTCATGAGCATAAGCTCCTTTTTGGGTTCCTTCCTGCTGGTATCTCCCAGCAGCTTCTGTCCTCTGTCGCAGACAAACATCACGTTGTGCCTTCTGTCTGTCATGTATCTGCGGACCAGGATAGAGCTCATGCGGGATGAGGATTTCCAGTCGATGTCATGGACGTCGTCGCCGTAAGTATATTCCTTCAGGTCGTCGAACTCCATGCTCCTTCCTCTGTGAACCGAATGAAAGTCACCGTCCAGGATATTTGAAGTTTTTCTTTTGGTATAAAGAGATACTGCCCGCCTTATCCTGGACAGATACTCATAATCTATCTTCATCAGGGCGCCTTTACTGAATTAACGATTGCATCAATAACAGCTTCTACCGGCACATTGTCTGCTACTGCAGAGTAGTTAAGGCCAATCCTGTGACGAAGCACCTGATGGCTCACCTGCTTAACATCCTCAGGAGTCACGTAAGTTCTTCCAACCATCAATGCTGCTGCCTTTGCCATCTTAAGGAAGGCGATGGAAGCACGGGGGCTGGCTCCGATCCTTATGTATTTGCCAAGCTCAAGGTTCTGGATCTGTCCTGCTCTTCTGCTGGCAACAACGATGCTGGAGATATACCACTTTATGGCTTCATCCACATAGACCTTCTCTGCAATTTCCTGGAGCCTGTCTACATCCTTTATGGTAAGGACCGGTGGATCAACTCGGGAGATAGCACCACTTTCTATTCTGCCAAGGATTTCAACCTCCTCAGCAGCTGAGGGGTAGGTTATAACCTCTTTTATCAAAAATCTGTCAGTCTGGGCCTCAGAAAGAGGGTAAGTTCCCTCCTGCTCAATAGGGTTCTGAGTCGCGATCACTATGAAGATATCCTCAGGCATGTGGTAGCTGGTTCCACCGATGGTCACCTGCTTCTCCTGCATGGCTTCCAGCATGGCAGACTGGGTCTTGGCACTGGATCTGTTAACCTCGTCCAGAAGAACAAAGTTGGCAAAAACAGGGCCTAAGATATTCTCAAACTTTCCTGTGGCCTGATTGTAGATCTGGGTTCCGATGATATCTCCCGGCAAAAGGTCAGGCGTGCACTGGATCCTGGCAAACTTTCCATCTACCGCATCAGAAATAGCCTTGGCTGCAGTGGTCTTTGCAAGCCCCGGCACTGACTCGATGAGGATATGTCCGTCTGCGATAATGGCGCCTACCAGCGAAAACTTCAGCTGATGCTGTCCTACCACCTTGGCATCAAAGTAATCGGAAAGCTTCTTTATCACGTCCTGAGCGTAGAGGAATTCCTCTTCAGTGATATTCAGTCTTGGATCCTCATTTGTGTTAATATCCATTAGTGTTCCCCCCTGGGCTTCTTATGCCCCGATAATAGTCCTTAAATTCCTCATAATACCTTCTGCGATCTCAGGCTTATTCATGGAGTAAACGTGAATATGGCTCACTCCGTTGGCAATAAGGTCTATGATCTGGTCACTGGCATATATAATACCTGCTTCCTTCATCTTCTCAGGGTCATCTGCAAAACGATCCACCATTATCTTCATCTTCTGTGGAATAGTGGAGCCGGAAAGGGCAACGCTCCTTCCCACCTGTCTTGCATTGGTTATGGGCATGATCCCGGGAACTACAGGAACTTCGATGCCCTTCTCTCTTATTCTGTAGAGGAACTGATACAGAGTTGAATTGTCAAAAAACATCTGGGTTGTAAGGAAGTCGCATCCGGCATCTACCTTCTCCTTCAGATGTACAATATCCTCTGACTGTCTTTCACACTCAACATGTCCTTCAGGGTAGCAGGCTCCGCCTATGCAAAAAGAGTCATCCATGGACTTGATGTCATAGATAAGCTCTGTTGCATGGTTGTAATCAAAAGCTATCCTGCCTTCCTTGGGGATATCTCCCCTGAGGGCCATGATGTTCTCAATGCCCTTGGCCTTGTACTCTGATACAACACTCTTAACCAGGTCCTTTGTAGAAGATACGCAGGTAAGATGTGCAAGAACAGGAACGCCGTATTTATCCTGGAGTCCTGCTGCAATGTTGCCGGTATTTTTGCTGGTTCCGCCACCTGCTCCGTAGGTAACGCTCATAAAGTCAGGCTTAAGGGCAGCAATCTCGCTGGCTGCCTTCTCTACTGCTTCGTAGCCTGCATCTGTCTTAGGAGGGAACACCTCAAAGGAGAGAGTTACCTCTTTATTCTTAAAAAGCTCGTCAATACGCATATATATTCCTTTC
>CAMVRW010000047.1 GCA_947169985.1 uncultured Butyrivibrio sp.
CCTCTGTGCTGTACTGCTGTACACGCTGCTGAAGCTTGTAGATTGTATCAGACATGTCTTCTTTACTTGGTGTTCCTTCGCCTTCTACCTGATAAGTGATGCTGACACCACCTGCCAGATCAAGACCAAGGTTAATGCTTGAAAGTGATCCTGACTTGTCATCGCCAAGTCCGTAAACTGCTGAGTATCCCAGTCCCCCAAGAAGTGCCAGGGTGAGGATCAATCCCAAAACATACTTTAAACGTTTCATAGCTTTTTTCCTTCCTCCGTTTAACCTTCTTCTTCGGCTAATGCCGCTTTTATCATAATCGCACACTCAATTCGCTTTCTCTGAAGCTCACATCCGTGCTTATATGTCGTGTTGATATCTCCGTTAAAGTTGTAAGCATTGGCAGCACATCCGCCACTGCAGTAATATCTTGCAAAGCATTTCTCACATTCAGGTCTTGAGTAAACGTTACTCTTTTTGAACATTTCCCTGATGTCGTTTCTGGTAATGCCATCATAGACGTTACCCATGATGAAATCCTCATTACCAACGAACTGATGGCAGGGATAAAGGTCTCCCCATGGAGTAACTCCAAGGTACTCACAGCCTGAACCACATCCGGATAATCTCTTGGCTACACATGGTCCGCCCTCAAGATCTATATTGAAGTGGAAGAAGTTGAATCCGTTTCCTTCCTTTTTCTTCTCAATATAGTACTTGGCAAGCTTATCATACTCCTCACAGAGTTTAGGAATATCCTCATCCTTTAAGGAGTACCAGTCCTCAGGCTTTGCTACTACAGGCTCAACTGAGATCTGCTTAAAGCCCAGTTCTGCAAGATGCTTAACATCCTCTGAGAAATCCAGATTGTTATGAGTAAAGGTTCCTCTAACGAAATATCTGAGCTGGTGACGGGACTCTGCTACCTTCTTGAACTTAGGTACTATCTCGTCGTAACATCCCTGTCCGCCCTTTTTAGGTCTCATGGCGTCATTGACTTCCTTACGTCCGTCAATTGACAGTACGATGTTGCCCATCTCTTTATTTACATAATCAAGTATCTCATCATTAAGAAGAGTTCCGTTTGTTGTGATAGTGAAACGGAAATTCTTGTTATGCTCTTTTTCAATGCTTCTGCCGTACTCAACGATCTTTTTTACCACCTCCCAGTTCATGAGAGGCTCGCCGCCAAAGAAGTCGACCTCAAGGTTCTTCCTTGATCCTGAGTTCTTAACCAGGAAATCAAGAGCAGCCTTACCAACCTCTTCGCTCATAAGAGCACGTCTTCCGTGGTACTCGCCCTCATCTGCAAAGCAGTACTTGCAGCGAAGGTTACAATCGTGGGCGATGTTCAGGCAAAGGGCCTTAACTACTGTCTCCCTGTTCTGGAAGTCATCCACATAATTCTCATATACATCATCAGTATAAAGAACTTCCGATGCTCGAAGCTCTAACAACTCTGAAATAGCTTCTCCGATATCTTCAGGTGAATACTTTCCGGAAATCTCAGAAATCTGCATGATCTCGTTAAACAGTCTCTGGAAGTCCTCATCACCTTCCTTGTCCTCACCTTCCTGAGCAGCAGCTGTGCCATATACAGCTGAAAGCTTCTCCTCCACAATGGGAACAAGGTCGAAAACAACGTCATCAACCACGTGCACAGATCCGGAATTCACATCAAGCACGATGTTGTAGCCGTTGTTCTTATATGCGTGTATCATAAAAAAACTCCTAACTAACCCGCGAGCGTCGTCAGATGGACATGCTAGCATGTCCGCCTGACTCGTGCTTGCGCGAGAATAAATAAAATCACACTAAATGAGCAGCGACCTCGGCCGCTGCCCGAAAAAACTGCGTTTACCTGAAAACTTACTGAATTACTTGCTAAGCTGCTCGCAGCTCTGATTTCCTACTGTGCAGGAAGTCTTGCAAGCTGACTGGCATGATGTCTGGCACTCGCCGCATCCGCCCTTCTTCATTGACTCCTTAAGATTTCTTGTAACTAATGACTTTACATGCTTCATAATATTGCCTCCTACTTGAAAATGTTGAAAATTATCCACTTTCGAGTTTTTACGTCAGCTAAGTATATCATATTATCCCCAAAGATAAAAGTACTTTATTTTTATCAGTCTTCGCCGTCCAAAACCTCGACAATTCCGCCATCTTTCACGTTTATCTTCATGCCAGACTTGACATAGGACAGGAATTCATCTCCCAGACTGTCAATTGTTGGCATCTTGGCATCCGTCCATATATCAGAAAGAAGAACTCCCGCTGCTCCGATGGAATCTATTGGATTGGCGAACAGCATACATGCAGGTTGTCTTCCATAATCAGCTGCAGTAAAGAGGATCATTCCTCCTGTTGTACATCCGATGGTCTGCGGAAGACAAAGGGCAACTCCTGCCATGGGTTTTTTATATATATCAGGGTTGTTCTGATCTGAACAGGTTGCCTTTTTATCACCGGTTAAAAAACTTGTCTGGTAGCTTGCCAGTGTATTGAAACCTCCATGAGAAACCAGCGCTGTTGCACTGCACTGTCCCGGAATTACTACTCTTCCCTTAAATTCCTTCATGATCATGCCCTCCCCTTTCCTGTAATCATCTCAAGTATCTTGTCATCCTCGTAGAACCTGCAGGATGTATATGTCCTTAGCTTGTTAGAGTTAGTGATGATCGGTACAGAATGAACCAGCGGATTGTCGCAGTACATAAGCGGACAGATGTAGCTCAGGGTCAGATGCAGTTCTTCCGCCATCTGTTCTTCCTTACTTCCTTTAATAGCATTAAGAACGCCTGGGGCAGCTGTCAGCACTGTTGGAATAGTGGTTGTCTTTCTGCCGCTTTCCTTTACTCCATCATAGATTCTGTGAATCCATCCAAGGAGCTCATTTTTTGACAGGTGAGGACATCCGATAAAGCACATCTTAGGCTTTGCATCGGCGTTTTTCCAGATGATTGGATAGCTGTCAATGACCCTTTGGATCTCTGCATCATCAATAACATACGTCTTTGCAGCTTCAGCAATGAGGCTCTCGCCGAGTTCTGCCGCTTCCGGCGTAAGTCCATCGATGTGATACAGGCCCACTGCTCCATTTGAGGCTGTAGCAGCACCAAAATTCTTAAGGTAATCGCACACGCTTGGCGTTAGCTCTTTTCCCAGATATTCAGTAAGTCCAAAGACATACGGAACATCCTCCATGACCTTCATTCCAATGGCAGAACCCAGAACCTGAGCCGGTGGAAGCTTTGTGGTCTTTACCTCAACTCTCCAGGTGGCTTTTCGTCCCTCATCAGTCAAAAGCCCAAACTTGGGAACGCAGCCAAGGATTGATCCGAAAAGCTCGATAATACCTGAGTTTCTGTTACACCTTGCTCCCAGAACCGAATTGGCATAAACAACCGCCGAGGATTCAGCCCAGCTTAAAATATCACCTTTCTGTGGTCTGTTTCCCTGCTCGTCGAAGTAGCAGGCACAGGAAAAGCCTTCTTTACTTTTTAGTCCGAGCTTTTCGAGCTGCTTCTCATATCTCTTTTGCTCGGAATACATAAACTTATAGAAAACCAGATCCTGAATAGGTCCGGATGGAACGTTCTTATCAAGGGGCCTTGGATCCATGGTGAACTTCTGCTTGGAAACAACTCCGGCTTCAATAAGCTCATCCATCAGCTTATAAACCGGATCGATCACCTTAAGTCCAAAACTGGTCACAAGATGCCCATATTTTCCTGTAACCTCGGCCATCTCCTCTGCCCCAAAGAGCTCGCCATATCTGACAAGGGTCTCCATGATCTTGGCATAGGTCTTGCCTTTTTTGCCATCAAGTATCTCCTGCTGCTGCGTTGTTAGTTTCATACGCTATCTCCTCCTTAAATCCCATTTTACCGGGAATCATCAATCCTTTTAATCTGCGTAGCGATGCCCTTTTCCGAAGTACTTAAATGAAAGCATCGTTATATCATCGAACTGATCTATGCCGTTAACAAAGGCTGTTATATCTTCCATGACATTTGAAATCAGCTCTTCCGGTGAACCATCAGGATTCTTATTAAGTCCATTCAGGATGCGCTGTTCGCCAAACTGCTCCAGCTGTGAGTTAGTTGCTTCTGAAACGCCATCGGTATATACAAAAAAGCTGTCCCCGGGGCTTAGTTCAAATTCATGCTCTTTAAATTTAACTCCCTCCATGGTTGCAACTGCCACAGAGTGCCTGTATTTTACCATTTCAAACTGTCCGTCACGTTTGCGGAGAGCCGGATGCTCATGTCCTGCATTTGCAGCAAGCCCTTTTCCTGTGTTGAGATCAAGTATGGCAAGCCACACAGTAACAAAGAGTTCTGCCGTATTTCCTTCACATATCTGTTCATTGACATGCTCAAGGATATTTGCAGGAGAATACTGCCCGGTCAGAGCGTAATTTTTGATCATGGTCCTTGCAACCATCATAAACAGCGCTGCAGGAATTCCTTTGCCGGAAACATCTGCCATTACCAGCGCAATGTGATCTGGATCCACCATAAAGAAATCATAGAAGTCTCCGCCCACTTCCTTGGCTGCAGTCATGGTTGCGTAGATATCAAATTCTTCACGCTCAGGAAGATATGGAAAGATCTGAGGCAGAACATTTCTCTGGATTGAAGATGCCACAGAAAGATCCCTGTCTGCCACAGCCTTGGCTCTTCCCTGTGATATGTTGAGTACGCAATACATAAGGAGAAGAATCAGCATGATCACACCGGCACTGAGAGAAAGGCCGTAAACCATGATGGTAAAAATGGTGACAAATAGTGGCGCGATAAGATAAGCAGCCAGTACAACCAGCTCATATACCTTTAGCTGCTTTCGCTCTTTTATGATGATCACAACAATTCCTATTATCGTAAAGAAAACAAAGACCATTGAGATCGGATACAGTGGTCCTCTACTGTATATACCGTCTTCGGATACTGAAAAATACTGATGAAAAATTGCATTGAGGAGTCTCAATGCGATGGCTACTATAAGACCGCCCTTCATAACCTGCTCAAAGACACGATACTTTCTGTCCTCAAGTCTTATGACTGTGGAAATATACTTAAAGTAGCAAAAAGCCTGAAGTGGTCCGCACATAAAGTACAGATAATTATCAACGACATTCAGCCAGCGAAGCTGTGGAACTCCATCCACAAGCCAGGAGACAGCGTCAGTAAACAGTCCTAAGTACGCTGCATTATGGAGCAGGAAAAAGTACTTCAGATTAGAGCCTGTCTTTTCCGCATCAAATCTGCAGCACACATAGAGCACATAGCCCATCAGCATGCCAAACAGATCAACCGTAACATTGATGATGTACGTATCCTGCAGCTGGTCCAGTCCCCTATACCAGAGAAGAAAGATAACAAATGCAAAAGCTAGTGGATAAACGATTATTGTAGCAATGGCAACTTTAGTCTGTTTATTCATAGGTTTATTCCTTCACTATAGCGATTAACTATTACTATTTATAAATTATTATAACGTTATTATTCGTTTTATTCATCCATAAGCGCTATAACTATGGTTTTTCCTATTATCTTCTGCCTCTCATGTAATTAAAAACATTGATAGATTCCAGTGGATGGCCTTCAAAATCAAAGAAAGCCTGGTTATCCCAGGAAGAGCCACCATAATAAAGACCTGCATCCTCCGGATCGTAATCTGCTGCATAGCTGCTGGCCCATCCGCTGCCATACTGCTCCCATATTGGTGAATTGTCAGCATTTGCAGGGCCAACGGGGATCCATGCGCCTTCCCAATAGAAAATGCCTAATCCCCCAACTTCATTAACACTTTTGCAGATATCCCGGATCATTGTGGCCTGTCCTTCTACAGAAGCAGGATACCCCTTTACCAGGTCATTTGCTGACAGGCTGTTTGCGCTGCCATCCCCATCTGCAGTGGTGTAACAATAAGACGTTTCTGCTATGAAGGCCTTTTTACCATACTTCTCATTTATAAGTTCCAGGACACGACTCATATTCTCAAAGCTTCCGTCCCAAAATGGGTAGTAGCTCATGCCTATCATGTCAAAATCAAGTTCGCCCCTTATAAGCCTGTCCACAAGGGTCAATACGTCAGCTTTATCCTGGATCCTAGTATAATGAACCACTACATCAATGTCTTTTCCATAGCTTTTAGACACTTCGCGCACCGCAAGGCTTCCAGCCTTTAACAGTTCCAAAACTTTTTCAAATTGCTTTTCACCGGACATGCCATAGTTGATCTCATTCCCAATCTGGACCATTCCAACATCCACGCCTGAATCAAGGAGCTTTTCAAGGCTGTCTTTGGTGAAGTCATAAAGAGCTTCTGATTTTTGTTCTACACTCATACCCTCCCAGGCCTTTGGAGCATGCTGTCTCTTGGGATCTGCCCAGAAATCGGAGTAGTGGAAATCAATCATGACCTTCATGCCGTTGTCAGTAGCTCTTTTCCCCAGTTCTATTGCAGTAGGCAGGTCGTTATTGCCTCCTCCGTAACCATTTCCGTTCTCATCATAAGGATCATTCCAGACCCTCAAGCGGATGTAGTTGATGCCGGAATCAGCAAAGGTCTTAAAAACGTCCTGTTCATTGCCGCCAAAGTCGTAGTATTTTACGCCGCTGTTTTCTTCAACAAGAACTGATGATGCGTCCATTCCGAAGATGAAATCATCTGAAAGTCCCTCTATTGGTGACATCCAGGTTTCTTCAGGTGCTGCGGATTCGCCCTGGGTGGCAGCTTCGCTCTGCTCCTGCTGAGCTGCAGAACTGGAATCCGGCTCTGTACTTGCCCTGCAGCCGAAAAGAACTATGCTCACTCCCAACAGTAGTCCAAAGCTGATCATGGTCCCCCAAGGCCTATGTTTTCTCATATACATGATTTACTCCTCACTCCCTGTTACAATTTTCTGTCTGAAGCCAAAAGAATGCAGTTCCACCCCATCTGGCAATTGACTATCTTAGTGTGCTTAAAGATATTATTAAGCAGGGCCTTTGCAAGATGGGTCTGCATGGAATTTACGCCCGGCTTTTCATTTAGCATATTCAGAGCCAGTATCCCATCACTGCTCATTATCTGCCTGGTAAGCTTGAACATCCCTTCGGAAAAGAGCTCTTTAGGTGGTTTATTTCCGTTGAAAGCATCAAAGATAACCAAATTGTAGTGTTTAGGCCCACCGCCGTCAGCTATCGATGCGTTGGATATGGCTGTCTTGGATATGAATGCCGCCCCATCTCCTTCTATCACCCTAACATGCTCATCCGGTGCAAAAAAGAAATACTTCTCCGCCAGGTCTATCATTTCCCTACTAGTCTCTACCACATCAATGTGCCCCTTCGGAACGCCATTTATGTAGTACTTAGGAAAAGCCATTCCTCCGCCACCGATAAGAAGGGCATTATCAAGACAACTATAATAGAGACACACCTCTTTCAGGGTCTGCATGTAAAAAAAGAGCGGATCCCTGTCCATTCCTTCATCAAGGTATATTCCCGACTCTCTGACATCTTGGCAATAAAGTACCCTTACAAGCCGCTTGTTCTCGACCTGATCCTTTATTATCACCTTTCCGTCCCTTGATCTATAAACAATCTCGGGCTTTATTGTCAGTAAAAGCTTCTTAAAAGCTGATATTTTCTGCATAGGTATATTATAGCGTTAATTTGGCTCTTTTCCACAGCAGGAAGTACCAGGTGTCAATAACTTTGATGTATGGTACCTGGGCTTCTACAACTTTGCACAGTTAGTATTCAAATGACGTCACATCAGCCACCGACCATAACTCCGGTATTACCGTGCAGAAGAATCCTTATTATGCCACATATGATCAGATGGGCTGGATAATAGATATAGAACAAGTATTTCATGCCCTTCATCTCTCCGCGTTGTCCGTTATAAGCTTTCAAAAGCGGGAATGACAGACATACAAAGAGCTGAAGCATACCATAAATTGGATTGATAAAGATCGCATATACTGCAGCATATACAGCAACCCACATCATTACAGTTGTCATTTGTTTTTTGAAGTTTCCACGATTTGCTCCGATATTTATAACTGCAAGAACAGCAATGCTGCTCCAGTCAGCGCAAAATGCAAGTATTGTCAGCAGAAGTATTATCAGTGTCTTTTGCCACTGTTTCAGTTTCTCATGATATATTACCCATAATCCGATCAATCCAAGGAACAAAGGCCAGATCACACTTGTCTGGTTGAAAACTCCCGTCTGAAATGGAATAAATGGAATTCCAAAAGCAAAATTGTAGGCAAAATGACTGATTACAGCAAAGATCAGTAACCTGGTTCCATACTTCTTAAGATTGTGTGTATGATGATATCCTTCGGCAACCATAAACCAAAAAATCGGTGCTGCAATTCTTCCAATGATATGCAACAGTATGAGCCACCAATCCGTCGGATAATCTGGCCATATAACAGAAGCCAGATGATCGATTGTCATCGAAGCTAAGGCTATCACCTTTAACTGATTACCATTAATTCCCTTTGTTTCCATGCAAATACTTCTCCTCCGCAAATCTAATCGCACTCTAAATGAGTGCTCTCTTAATGTAATAGCATTGTGACAGCATACCCAATGACAGGTCCCAACATTATTGCCAGGTAAATAAGGGTGATCCAGGGCTGATAGTCCACATAGAATTCTTTGAACGTGAGTCTCCATGGGTGTTTTATAAGAACCCATCCGATCAGATCACAAACTATACAGATCACACCCCAGATTCCTGCAGTAATAAGCGCCTCCGATAGCGTAGGCGCTGCAAGTCCGTTCATATAGAAAAATCCAAACAATGAAAAAATGATGATATTGTACAACGGATGCCATGGCTTTGTCTTTTCGTAGCCCTCGCCCATTCCGGGGCTTTCCTTCATTGATTTCATATGAAGCACCTTGATATTAAAGATCGTATGACCTATTCCGATCCAGGTGACAACAATGTAACCAAGCCAAAACCATAACATAGACATTCCAAAATTCTGCATAACACATTCCCTCCCAACAAACGCTTTTTATATTACCATATTATGCCCTGGAAATCATAGAATAATTAGTTAAATCTCCCCTTACTTATGTGGTATCATGGAAGCAGGTTGGGGAAAGGAAGGTATATTTACATGGGAATGGAGAAGGAAAACGAAGAGAATAAGAAAAGCACGGAGAGGACCATAACCATAAACATTGGTCCAGCTGCCATCATCTCAGTACTGGCAGTTCCAGTCGTTCTTCTTACAAGCCTGCTCATATCAAATAAGAAAAAGAGTTAATCTAATTCAGGCAAAAACTACCATCCACTATATTGTGTCGGCAGTTTTTTCTTAAATAATAATATATATCTCATCACTTTCCATATCGGAAAGTTTTTCTTATAGCAACTGTATAAATAGTATGTTAATATTCCCTATATAGCCTTGTAGAATTAAGTCATAACAAAGACACGCACACGAAAGGAACGGTGGACATTATGACAAAGAGAATCAATTTCAAGGCTATGCTGAGCAACTTAACAACAGGATTTCTTGCAGAGAAAAGTCTGGCTGATCAGAACTACAAAAACGCAATAAATGGTGGCTACAGCTATTCCATGAGGGCAAGAACAATCCTGTAAATCAGGGAGAGAATATCATGCAGTTAAAGCTTTCGGACAATATTAGGAAATACAGAAAAGAAATGGGACTCACCCAGGAGGAACTGGCAGAAGCCTTTGGCGTCACCATTGGAGCAGTTTCCAAGTGGGAAAATGGAAATAACGTTCCGGATATCATGACGATGATGGAGCTTGCTAACTTCTACAACGTCTCCATGGATGAACTATTAGGCTATGACATGTCTTCAAAAAAGATAGCGGACATGGAAAAGATAATTGAAGATTTATGTCATGAATACAGATTTGAAGAGGCTGTAGCAGAAGCAAAAAACGCTCTGGTAAGATATCCACACAACTTCAGGATACTCTATGCCTGTGCAGAAATGTATTTTCTTAAGTACATAGAAGGGGACGATGATCAGGACCGTGATACAGCCATTGACCTTTATCAAAAGAGCATGGAGCATCTTTCCCAGAACACAGACAAACAGATAAGTGAATACTCCATCAGGTACAGAATTGCAAAGCTCTACACCAAGAAAGACCCTGATAAAGCCCTGGAAGAGCTTCACAAGATCAATTATGACGGATGCAACAACTCAGCTATTGCATCAGTACTTATGAATGCCGGCAGATTCAAGGAATCACTAAACTACGGAACAACTGCCATGATACGTCTTTGCGCCGAACAGTACGGAACTATAACCAACATGGCCATGGCCATGGCAGCATCAGGTCGTAAAAAAGATATTGAAAAGGCAATAGAACTGGCGGATCTTAACATGGATCTTATCAGACATTACAGCATTCCCGGAAAGATTACATACTTCCACAAGCTTCGTGTAATAATGCTGATACTGAAGGCCTGGTGGCTTTCCTGCCTGCATGAACAGGAAGCCATGGAAGAATGCGTAAAAGAAGCCTGGGAACTGGCTAATCTGTTCGATCAGTCAGCCTCAGGCCATGAGCTTTCATCAAGCACAAGATTTTACTTTTCTGAAGATAAGGCGTATTCATTTGACTCCACCGGAGCCGGCGCTATTTCCGGCGTAGAGTCAATGTTTGAAGATAACGACAGCATCGTTACAAAAAAGAACGCCAAATACATGGATAATGTTATTAAAGCTTGGAATAGGCTTAAAGGCTGAGCACTTATTCCGAACCACAGCACTATTGTGCCCACAGGCTGTTCTTCAAATATTCTTACCTGCCATTGCGTGCTGAACATAAAGCTCGGCGTTATCTAGTATCCTTGCAATTTCCTCATCAGTAAGCTGCCTGATCACCTTGGCAGGGCTGCCAAAGGCCATACTTCCGTCAGGTATCACCATGTTTTCTGTGACCAGCGCTCCGGCTCCGATGATACAGTTGTTTCCAACATGAGCTCCATTCATGATTATCGCGCCCATTCCAATGATGACATTATTGCCTACAATGCATCCATGAACTATAGCGCTGTGGCCTATTGTTACATTATTTCCTACTTCCAGCTTATTCTGCATGTCCACATGCAAACATGCCAGATCCTGGATATTCGTCCGCTCCCCTACAATTACTGTGGAAGAATCCCCACGGACAACTGCGTTGTACCAAATGGAACTGTCCTTTCCAATCTGCACGTTACCAGCCACCTGGGCTCCGGGAGCTATATAAACACTTTCATCTATATTCATCATTTTTTTATCTCTCTCTTTGCTCTTTCCATAGCTTCTATTACAGAATCGCAAAAGGCATCAAATTCCGGATCTTCTTCATACTCCTTAGGATGTGAAAGGACATAATCCAGAGCCATTCGAACCCCTTTATGGAAAGGAATGTTAGTGGTCATCTGAGGAACAAGTCTTTTTAGTTTGCTGTTATCAAAGACCACGGATACCGCCTTATCACCCAAAAGGCTTCCTCTAAAGTCATATCCAAATCCTGCTCCCACATCCGCAAGAAAATCAGAGGAAACATGGTACGGCTTAAGCTCTACTCCCAGTGCATCAGCTATAGTTGCATAGATCTGATCCCAGGTAAGTATCTCATCCCCGGTAATCTGGAAGGCCTCACCTATTGCATGTCTGTTTCCCATAAGTCCGGTGAATCCTATAGCAAAATCGCTGTTGAAGGTAAGGGCCCACAGAGACGAGCCATCCCCCTGGATGATCACCGGTTTTCCCTCCTGCATGCGCCTTATCACCTGATAAAAGCCCTTATCTCC
>CAMVRW010000048.1 GCA_947169985.1 uncultured Butyrivibrio sp.
ACAGGTACTACGATGAGGAAGGCTGTAAGAGACTTCTTATGAAGCACTTTAAGGTTTCGTCTCTTATAGGCCTTGGGATAGATGATTTTCCTTATGGAATCGTGGCTTCCGGAGCACTGCTTCAGTATCTTATCGATATGCAGAAGTCTGATATCAGCAATATCACCCATATCTATCCGTATCTCACCAGTAAATATATGCTTCTTGACAGTTCCACAAGGCGTAATCTTGAACTTGTGGAGACCATGAGGGATAAGCAAAAGAGAGGTACACTTCTTTGGGTGCTTGATAAGACAAAGACTGCCATGGGTGCCAGAATGCTAAGAGGCTTTATAGAACAGCCTCTTGTTGACGGTCAGGAAATCCTTCTTAGGCAGAATGCAGTTGAAGCCCTTACAAAGAACGTGGTTACCAGGGAGGAAGTCAGGGAATATCTTAATCCTGTTTATGACCTTGAACGTCTTATGTCCAAGATCATATTTAAGACTGCCAATCCCAGAGATCTTCTCGCATTTAGGAATTCCATCAAGATGATCCCTGCTATTATCACAGCTCTTTTAGATGTTAGCACAGACCCCGGGATCAGCAAGATTGCTGATGATCTGGATCCCCTTACCGACATCTATGACCTTATAGATAAATCCATCGTTGAGGAGCCTCCACTTGTAATTAAGGAAAGCGGTATCATCAAGGAAGGCTTTGACGCTGATATTGATCACTTCAGAGAAGCAGGAACCAATGGTAAACAGTGGCTTGCCCAAATGGAGGAGGAAGAGAAGGAAAAGACCGGAATTAAAAACCTTAGGATCAAGTACAGCAATGTATTTGGCTATTCCTTTGAGGTTACCAATTCCTTTAAGGACAAGGTCCCTGACTATTTCATCAGAAAGCAGACTCTTACTAACTGCGAGAGATATACAACACCAAAGTTAAAAGAGCTTGAGGACACAATCTTAAATGCTCAGGATAAGCTCAATAACCTTGAGTATGAGATGTTCTGTAAGATACGTGACTCCATTGGAATGGAGATCGACAGGATACAGACTACCGCAAAGGCACTGGCTCTTTTGGATGTATTTGCATCCCTTGCCCATGTGGCTGAAAGAAATCATTACGTAAAGCCCACCCTTAACGAAAAGGGGCTTATCAATATCAAGAATGGCCGCCATCCCGTGGTGGAGCGTATGCTTGACGCATCAGATATGTTCATATCTAACGACACTTATCTGGACAATAAAAAGCACTGTATCTCAATAATTACCGGACCTAATATGGCCGGAAAATCAACCTATATGAGGCAGACAGCCCTTATAGTACTTATGTGTCAGATCGGAAGTTTTGTTCCCGCAGACT
Organism: uncultured Butyrivibrio sp.; assembly: GCA_947169985.1. Lineage (GTDB taxonomy): Bacteria > Bacillota > Clostridia > Lachnospirales > Lachnospiraceae > Butyrivibrio. Next base: position 1,354 of record CAMVRW010000048.1, read on the forward strand.
CTGCTGACATGTGCGTTGTGGACAGAATATTTACAAGAGTTGGAGCTTCTGACGACCTTGGAAGCGGACAGTCAACTTTCATGGTTGAGATGAATGAGGTTGCCAATATCCTTAGAAATGCCACACCAAATTCTCTTTTAATTCTTGATGAGATTGGAAGAGGAACCAGTACCTATGATGGTTTGGCTATCGCCTGGGCAGTGACCGAGCACATCAGTAACAGAAGGTTCCTTGGAGCTAAGACTCTTTTTGCAACCCATTACCACGAGCTTACTGAGCTTGAGGGTAAAATGGACAACGTAAACAACTACTGCATCGCTGTTAAAGAAAATGGTGATGATATTGTCTTTCTTCGTAAGATCGTCAAAGGTGGTGCAGATAAGAGCTATGGAATCCAGGTAGCCAAGCTTGCCGGCGTTCCGGACATGGTAATAGACAGGGCAAAAGAGATAGTTGCAGAACTTACGGATAATGATATCACAGAAAAAGTTCAGAGTATTGCCAAGGATAACAGGAGCGACAAAAAGGTTAAGGTTAAACACTACGACGAGGTTGATACCAACCAGATGTCCCTTTTTGACACGGTTACAGATGAAGACGTTTTAAAAAGGCTTCAGGAGATTGATATCACAACTCTCACTCCAATGGATGCATTAAACACTCTGTACAAGCTTCAGAGTGATCTTAAGAACAGGTGGAAAAGCTGATGGCATTTATCAATGAACTTGATAAAAACACAATAGATCAGATTGCTGCAGGTGAAGTGGTTGAGCGCCCAGCCAGTGTAGTAAAAGAGCTGGTAGAAAACGCCATAGACTCAGGTGCTACAGCAGTTACCGTTGAGATCAAGGGTGGCGGAATTGATATGATAAGGGTTACGGACAATGGTTCCGGAATCGAAAAGACTCAGATCCGAAAGGCCTTTAAGAGACATGCTACCAGTAAGCTTAAGAGCATTGAAGACCTCTTTTCCATTCATTCTCTTGGATTCAGAGGTGAAGCTCTTTCAAGTATTTCCTCTGTTGCCCAGGTAGACATGATAACCAAGACAAAGGATGAGCTCGTTGGCACCAGATACTGCATAAATGGTGGAGAAGAAGCTGCTTTTGAGGAAATTGGAGCGCCTGAAGGAACAACACTCATAATTCGAAATCTCTTTTACAACACTCCTGCAAGAAAGAAATTTCTTAAGACACCACAGACGGAAGGCAGTTACATTGGAGATGTAATGGAGCATATGGCCCTGGATAATCCTACCGTGTCATTCCACTACATCAACAATAAGGATGATAAATTCTCGACTTCAGGTAATGGAGACCTCAAGGAGATTATTTATAGGATTTACGGAAGGGATATTTCTGTAAGCCTTATTCCTATAAATGTTGCGGATAAGGGCTATATCCTTGAAGGATATCTTGGTGAGCCATCCATAAACAGATCCAACAGAAACTTTGAGATATTCTTTGTCAATGGCAGATATATCAAGGATAAGGTAATGTCAAAAGCTCTGGAAGAGGGATATAAGCAGTATCTTATGATGCATAAGTTCCCCTTTGCAGTGCTTCACCTTAGAATGGATCCTTCCTGCGTGGATGTAAACGTGCATCCAGCTAAGATGGAAGTTAGGTTTAATGATCAGATGGGTCTTTCTGAATTCATCAGGGTAAATGTAGAAAATACTCTAAGGAACCATGAGATGATCCCGGATGCGCTGCTTGGGGAAGATGAACCGGTTTCAGCCAAGGAATTTGAATCCTCTGATAGTTCTTTTGTTGTGCAGGATAATGAGGAAGTGACGTCTGATAGATCTCAAGCTTCCGGCAGCAAGGATGAAAGCCTTGAGGAAACCGCCAAGAGTCCTGCGCCTCAGCCCTTTGAAAGACTCCGCTTTGAGCAGCACAAGATAAGCGAAGATACTCCTGTTTATGCTCACGGCGTAAAAGCAGAGCCTATAAAGATCGAGGACAGTAATAAGTCTGCTGTATGGACCAGGATATTTGGTGATTCAGATGGCTCTATCGCTGAAAAGAGTGAGCATCCTTCACCCATCATCAAGCAGGAAGAAGCTATTGTCGTAGAAAAGCCGATGCAGCTTAATCTCTTTGACGAGAAAGTGCTGACTAAAGATAACGTGAAGGAATATGAGATCCTGGGCCAGATATTTGGCACCTACTGGATCATTGCCTTTAAGGACAAGATGTTCCTTGTTGATCAGCATGCAGCTCATGAAAAGATCAACTATGAGCGCATGATGAAGCGCTATAAGAATGGAGAGATGTTGTCTCAGATGGTGAATCCACCTGTTATTGTAGCGCTTACAAGTTCTGAGGAAGAGCTTTTCCTTCAGTACAGACAGTATTTTGAAAAGCTTGGATTTAATATTGAGAACTTCGGTGGCAGGGAATATGCCATGAGAGCTATTCCTATAGATCTTTTTGGCTGTGACTCAGAAAAGGATATGTTCCTTCAGATCCTGGATGAGCTGTCCCATGAGACCAACCTTGACAGAACACCGGATGTGATTAACTATAAGATAGCAAGTATGGCTTGCAAGGCTTCTGTAAAGGGTAACACTAAGATGAGCTATGCTGAGATGGAAGCTCTTTTGGATGAGCTTCTCACCCTTGAAAATCCATATAACTGCCCTCATGGAAGACCAACCATCATATCCATGAGCAAGTATGAGATTGACAAGAAGTTTAAGAGAGTTGTTGAGTAATGGAAAAGCAAAAACTCATTGTACTGACAGGACCTACGGCTGTTGGGAAGTCAAAGCTTTCCATAGCACTGGCTAAGACTATTGGCGGAGAGATCATCTCCGCTGATTCTATGCAGGTCTACAAATACATGAATATTGGCACTGACAAGATCAGTCCTGAGAAGATGGATGGTGTTCCCCATCATCTGATTGATTTTCTTGAGCCTTCAGAGGATTTCAATGTTTTTGAGTTCCAGAAGCTTGTTAAGGAATCGATAGAAGATATTGCTTCAAGAGGACATGTTCCGATTATAGTAGGGGGAACAGGATTCTATATTCAGGCTGTTCTCTACGATATTGATTTTACTGAGACTGATGAGGATGATTCCTATCGAAAAGAGCTTGAAAAGCGGGCTTTGACTGAAGGTGTTCATGTGCTTCATGAAGAGCTAAAAGCAGTAGACCCTGAGTCTGCTGAAGCAATCCATGAGAATAACTCCAAGCGTGTTATCAGGGCCCTGGAGTACTATAAAAAGACCGGAAGACCAATATCTGAGCATAATAGGGAACAACGCGAACGAACATCCCCCTATGATTTTAGGTACTTTGTCCTGACGGATGACAGAGAAGTTCTCTATTCAAGGATAGATAAGCGTGTGGATCTTATGATAGAGGAAGGACTTGAAGCAGAGGTAAAAGAGCTATCAAAACTTGGAATTCCAAGAACAGCTACTTCCATGCAGGGGCTGGGATACCGTGAGATGTTTGGATATCTTGATGGTGAATATGACCTTGACAGGGCCATTTACCTGATAAAACGTAACACAAGACATTTTGCCAAAAGGCAGCTTACCTGGTTTAAGCGTGAAGAAGACGTTATCTGGATAGATAAAAGAGACTTTGACCGGGATGAAGAAAAGATTTTGAAAGAGATAGTAAGGATTTATGAACAGTAAGATTTACGAAGAACTTGGAATATCAAAGAAAGTATATGATTTTGGAGAGGAGATTCTCTCATCTTTAGAGGAACGCTTTAAGAAGATTGATGAAAATGCAGAGTTCAATCAGCTTAAGGTCCTTAAGGCAATGCAGGACAATAAAGTTAGTGAGGCTTGTCTTCTTGGTACAACAGGCTATGGTTATAATGACATTGGAAGAGAAAAACTTGAGGCAGTATATGCTTCAGTTTTCCATACAGAGGATGCTTTGGTTCGCCCACAGATCACCTGTGGAACCCATGCTCTGGCACTTGCTCTCATGAGTAACCTTCGCCCCGGAGACATGCTCTTTTCCCCGGTAGGAAAGCCCTATGATACTCTTGAGGAAGTAATAGGTATCAGGCCATCAAAGGGAAGTCTTAAGGAGTATGGCATCGACTATACACAGGTGGATCTTTTGCCTGACGGAAGCTTTGACTTTGACGCAATACGAAAAGCTCTTTTAGATAATGACAATATAAAACTTGTTACCATTCAGCGTTCAAAGGGCTATCAGACAAGGCCTACACTTTCTGTTACAAGAATAGGAGAGCTGATCAGCTTTATTAAGGAGATTAAACCATCTGTAATCTGTATGGTTGATAACTGCTATGGAGAGTTTGTAGAGACTATAGAACCTACTGATGTGGGCGCTGATATGGTTATTGGATCACTAATAAAGAACCCAGGCGGCGGACTTGCTCCAATTGGTGGTTATATTGCCGGCAAGAAGGAGTGTGTTGAAAATGCAGCCTTCAGGCTCACTTCACCGGGCCTTGGAAAAGAGGTAGGAGCTTCTCTTGGAATTTTGCCTCAGTTCTATCAGGGATTTTTCTTATCACCAACTGTTACTGCATCAGCTCTTAAAGGCGCTATTTTCGCAGCTAACATTTATGAAAAGCTCGGGTTTGATGTGGTTCCCAACGCAACAGAGGAGAGACACGATATAATCCAGGCCGTTACCTTTGGAAAGCCTGAGGGAGTAATAGCATTTTGTGAGGGAGTTCAGGCAGCTGCTCCTGTGGACAGCTTTGTTGCTCCTGAGCCCTGGGATATGCCCGGATATGATGCTCAGGTTATCATGGCAGCCGGAGCCTTTGTTTCAGGTTCATCTATCGAACTTTCTGCAGATGGTCCAATTAAGGAGCCCTATAGCGTATTTTTCCAGGGTGGACTTACCTGGCCACACGCCAAGCTTGGTATTCTTAAGACTTTGCAAAAGCTTGTGGATAAAGGGTTGGTTGTGTTACAATAATTAATTGTAAAATTATGCTTATAAAGCAATAAGGAGGCTGCTTTGGCTAATATATTTGGAATTGATCTTGGTACAAGTAATATCAAGATTTACAACAGAGATGAGGACGGACTTACAGTAGAAAAGAACATGATTGCCATTGAGAATAAGACAAATGTCTTTGCTTATGGTAATTCAGCATATGATATGTATGAGAAGGCTCCTGATAAGATAAAGATTTCTTATCCTCTTAACAGCGGCGTAATCGCTGATATTGAGCACATGGAGACTTTGGTTAAGCTCTTTATTACAGACCAGATGAAGGGCTCTGTTAAGCCTTGTGAGGTATATATCGCAGTACCTAAGGATGTTACTGAGGTTGAGAGAAGAGCTTTTCATGATCTTATCAATGACGCAGGCATCAAGGCTAAGAAGATCATGATGGTTAAAAAGCCACTGGCTGACGGCCTTGGAATGAATGTTGATGTCATGAACTCCCAGGGTGTTCTGGTGGTTAACGTTGGTTATGATACCACAGAGATTTCTATCCTTTCTCTTAGAGGCATCGTTGTAAGTAAGCTTATTAAGGTTGGTGGAAAGAAGTTTGATGAGTCCATCAGAAACGTGATCAGAAAAGAATTTGGACTTCTTATTGGTGAGAAGACTTCTGAGAACGTTAAGATTTCTCTTAAGGACCTTGAAAAAGAGGGCAAGGATGCTGTTGTTTACGGAAGAGACATTGTTACAGGACTTCCTGTTGAGAGACAGATTCCTACAGATCTTATCAATCAGTCACTTGTCGAGAACTTTGATGCAATCCTTGATAACATAAAGGCTGCTCTTGAGAAGACTCCACCTGAGCTTGCTGCAGATATCTTCAAACATGGTCTTTACCTTACAGGTGGTGCATCACAGGTATGTCATCTGGCTCAGCGCCTCTCAAATGGCGTAGGCCTCAATGTAAATATTGCAGAAAATCCTATTGGTTCTGTAGCTATGGGACTTGCCAAGATCATCAGAGAAGATCAGTACAAAGCTCTTGCATATGGAATTGAAGAGGACAAATAAATGAGTCCTATTATAAGGAGAAGAGGAGAAGAATTTACACTTCCAAGTAAATATCTCCTCTTTATTTTAACAATCCTCTGTGTAGGAACTATAATCATAACATTTAACACCAGCTTGTTTACTGGACCACTGAACTCCTTCGCTGGTGTTTTTGTTGTGCCCTTTCAAAAGGGAATCACTACGGTGGGTTCATTTTTACAGGACACAACAGATAAGCTGTCATCTATTACAAGGCTTCTTGATGAAAACGAGAAGCTCAAGGCTCAGATTGATGAGCTTACTGTGGCTAATACCAACTTGGAGCAGGAAAAGTATGAACTTACTGAGCTAAGAAACCTCTACGAACTGGATGCCCAGTATGAGGAATACCAAAAGACCGGGGCCAGGATCATTGCAAAAGACGCTGGAAACTGGTATCACTCCTTTGTAATTGACAAAGGCTCTGATGATGGCATACAGACTGATATGAATGTAATTGCCGGTGGAGGTCTTGTTGGAAGAGTAATAGACGTTGGCCCAGACTGGGCTAAGGTACAGTCAATCATAGCTGATAACGCAGCTGTAAGTGGTATGGTTCTTGCTTCTTCAGATAATCTTATAGTTTCCGGAGACCTTGAACTGTACAGACAGGGTTATATCAGCTTTTCCAAGCTTGTTGATGACGCAGATAAGGTTAGTATCGGTGATAAGGTTGTTACCTCTAATATCAGCGATAAGTATCTTCCTGGAATATTGATTGGTTATATCTCCACAATTGATGCGGATTCCAATAACCTGACCAAGTCAGGAAGGATCACACCTGCTGTGGATTTTGAACACATGAACGAAGTGCTTGTTTTACTGGATCAGAAGAAGAACATAGGTAACTAAGGTATATTATGAATTTCAGACGTCCTTTGTTTAATTTCATATTCATTCTTGTTTCTTTTATCCTGCAGACCACGTTGTTCAGGGTTATTGATTTTGGTGGAGTAACTCCAAATCTTCTGATAATCTTTACAGCATCTGCCGGGTTTATCAGAGGAGACAAATCTGGACTTCTTACAGGATTCTTTTGTGGACTTTTAGTTGATATTTTCTTTGGAACTTACATTGGATTTTATGCACTGATCTATATGTATATTGGATTTGTTGTCGGGAAACTTCACGATGTGTTTTTTACCCAGAATCTGGCTATTCCTATCCTGGTGATCAGTCTTTCGGATTTTGTATTTGGATTTATCTGCTATGTGCTGATGTTTCTTTTCAGGACAAAGTTTGATATCGGATATTATATGAACAACATTATCATTCCGGAACTTGTTTATACTGCACTTGTTGCTATCTTTTATTATCCGCTTGTTCTGTGGATCAATAATTCTATCGATGAAAAAGAGCTAAGGAGCGCCAAGAAGTTTGTTTAACAATATCAAAGAGGGGATCATAAAGTTTATAACCTCCAGAGCAGTCATTGTTTCTGGAGTTCTTATTATCCTGGGCTGTATATTGGTCTACAGGCTCTTTTCCCTGCAGGTAATTAATGGCGAGTACTATCTGGATACCTTTAAGCTCAAGATCAAAAAAGAAAAAACCATTCAGGCAGCAAGAGGTAATATATATGATAGAAACGGTAAGCTTCTTGCTTATAATGAGCTGGCTAATTCAGTTACTATTGAGGACGTATATAAATCCGGTTCAGGAAGACATAAGGCCATTAACACCACTTTGAATGAACTTATCGATATTATCGAAAAGAATGGCGATTCTGTCGACCAGGATTTTGGCATTATTGTTAATGATGCGAACTTTTATGAGTTCACGGTAGAGGGCAATCAGTTACTTCGATTTCTTGCTGATGTCTATGGGCATGCATCTGTAAATGACCTTAAATATGAGGAAAAGACCAAGACGGCTGATGAAGTTATTGAGGATATGTGCAAGAACTTCAAGATTGGCGATTATGAGGATCCTGATGATTCCTCTACGTTTGTTCCCGGAAAGGGATACACAAAGGACAGGGCCTTAAAAATCCTTAATATTCGCTACAACATGAGCCAGAATTCATACCAGAAGTATATTGATACCACAGTTGCCTCTGATGTCAGCGAGAAAACTGTGGCTGATGTTATGGAGAATGCTTCTAACCTTGCAGGTGTTTCCATAGAGGAGAGCACTGCCAGAAAATATGTTGATTCAATATACTTTTCACAGCTTCTTGGTTATACAGGCAAGATCTCTGAAGATGAACTGGCAACTCTCATACAGGAGAATCCCAGCTATGGCCTTAATGATACTGTAGGTAAGTCAGGAATAGAACAGTCAATGGAAAGTGTTCTTCAGGGAACCAAGGGGTCTGAGACTGTTTATGTTGATAACACCGGACAGGTAATTGAGACCAGTAACTATGTGGATTCTGTTGCAGGCAATGACGTTTATCTGACTATCGATAAGGAGCTTACAGAGGCTTGCTACAACATTATTGAGCAGTCCCTGGCAGGAATCCTTGCGTCCAAGATACAGAACGTTAAGACCTATACTTATACATCTACTTCAAGTTCAAGCAATATAGTTATTCCGATTTATGACGTTTATTATGCGATTTTTGATAATGACGTTGTTGATATCAGCCATTTTAATGCAAATGATGCAAAGGAAAATGAAAGAGCTGTATACGAGCAATTTGTGGCTAAGAATGCCTCAGTTCTCGCAGAGATACAGTCGGAACTCACAGAAAAAAAGACTCCTTATGACCAGCTGTCCAAGGAGTATCAGTGGTACATGAGTCATATTGCTTCTATGCTTTATTCTGATGGCATTATAGATTCTTCAAAGGTTGACAGAGAAGATGAAATGTATATTGCCTGGACTAAAGATGAGACAATATCTTTGGCTGAATACCTGAAATATACCATAGCTATGAACTGGGTGGATGTTTCCAAACTTTCCATAGATAATCAGTATGCAGATTCTGAGGAGATCTTTAATCAGATAGTAAGATACATTGAGAATGAGCTTTCCGAGGATTACGATTTCCAGACAAGACTGTATAAATATCTTTTGCTTGATGGATATATCTCAGGAACCCAGGTCTGCAATATTATTGTGGAACAGGGAAAAATCCATGTTGATGAAGAAGAACTTGGATTGTGGGAGCGAGGAGGAGAGTCTGCTTACAGTTTTATGCTTAACAGGATCTCCAACCTGGATATCACTCCGGCTCAGCTTGCTCTTGATCCATGTACCGGTTCTATGGTTGTTACTGATGTTAATTCCGGAGATGTTCTTGCGATCGTATCTTATCCAGGATATGACAACAATCTTATGGCTAATGGTGTTGATGCGGCTTACTATGCTAAGCTGCGAAGTGATAATTCCAATCCGCTTTACAACTATGCGACTCAGCAGAAAACTGCGCCGGGATCTACTTTTAAGATGGTATCAGCCACAGCTGGCCTTACAGAAGGAGTTATCACCACCGACTCTGTAATTTACTGTGGCGGTATATTTGAAAAGTTTAACCCCGGACCTCGTTGTTGGATCTATCCCAGAGGTCATGGCGGACTTAATGTCACAGGAGGAATCAGAAATTCCTGCAACGTTTTCTTTTACGAGGTTGGTTACAGGCTTGGTCTTACAGGTGGTAACTATTCACCGGAGATCGGTCTTCAAAAGCTGGCTACCTATGCTGATCTGTATGGCCTTACTGAGAAGTCGGGTATTGAGATTGCTGAATCTGAACCTCAGGTTTCTGATCAGGATGCTGTTCGTTCAGCAATTGGTCAGGGCTCCCATTCTTATACGACTGTAGGACTTGCCAGATATGTAACTACAGTAGCCAATAACGGAACCTGTTATAATCTGACATTGATTGATAAGACAACTGATTCTAACGGCAATCTTTTGGAAGACTACAGCGCAACTATAAGAAATACAGTTGATATGCCTGCTTCATATTGGAACGCTATTCACACTGGTATGAGACAGGTGGTTCAGGATAAATCCTACTATGCTAATCTTGGGGTAGCAGTAGCCGGAAAGACAGGAACAGCCCAGGAATCTGCATCAAGACCTAACCATTCGCTTTTTGTATGCTATGCACCTTATGAAAAACCTGAGATAGCAATAGCTACTCGTATAGCTTATGGATATACTTCCAGTTACGCGGCTCAGATTACAAAAGAAGCATTATCATATTACTTTGAACTTAGAGATGAGGATG
>CAMVRW010000049.1 GCA_947169985.1 uncultured Butyrivibrio sp.
CAGACAGTATAATACTTTGAACCTGGATGAGATCATGATGCTGCTTCGAAAGCAGGAGAATGAGGAGCTTCAGGCGCTTGCTGATGAAGATGCAGGGGAGGAGATAGAATGACACTGGTTCAGAACTTCCCGTTTTTCTGCATAATCCTATCCATGTTTACTGCCATAATCTCTTTTATATTTAAGGGCAGGGGAGCAAGAAACCTCCACATTCTTATGGTGATGCTGGTTCATGTGATGTCGATAATGACGCTTGTTTACTGTGTCCGTGCTGATAACAGCTACACCTATATGATGGGGCATTATCCGGCTCCTTGGGGAAATGAGATAAGGATCGGACAGCTTGAGGCCCTGATGGTAGTTTTCTTTTCCGGGATAATGTTCTTTTCTGTCCTGGGAGGCATCGCCCACATTGAAAAAGAGATTGATGATTCAAGGAAAAATCTCTTTTACATCCAGCTGGATCTGATGATGGCATCTCTACTGGCCCTCATATACACCAATGACCTGTTTACTGCATACGTATTTATTGAGATTTGTACCATTGCTGCCTGCGGACTGATAATGGCAAAGAGAATTGGAAGAGTTTATGTTTCAGCCATAAGGTACATGGTAATGAGTCTTGTGGGCTCCGGTCTTTTCCTTATCGGATTGTCACTGCTTTACTGCATTACCGGACATCTTCTCATGACTCCGGCAAAAAATACGTTGGCTAACATTGTTTATACAGCAAGATATCAGGTTCCTCTCACAGTAATCCTGATCCTTTTGACAGTTGGACTTGGAATAAAATCAGGCTTGTATCCTTTCCATACCTGGATTCCTGATGCCTACGGCTATACAACTCCTGCGGCTTCAGCAATCCTTTCATCACTGGTATCGAAGGGTTACATCTTCCTTTTGATCAAGCTCATGGTCAGGGTACTTCCCAATAAGACTCTGGCCTGGAATCAGATGACCAATGTGCTGTTCATTCTTGGCATTATCGGAATGATGATCGGATCTATTGACGCCATAAAAGAACAGAACGTCCGAAGAATGACGGCATATTCTTCTGTGGCTCAGATCGGTTATATCTACATGGGGCTCGGCCTTGGAACTGAAGAGGGAATCGTGGCTGCTCTGTTTCATGTAATATCCCATGGAGTGATGAAGGCTCTTTTGTTTATCAGTATTTCAGGGCTTTCAGATAGCTCTAATGGCAGAATTGACAGGAAGGGACTTACAGGAGCGGGATTTAGGAATAAGCTTTCGGGCTTTGGATTTACTGTAGGTGCCATGTCCATGATCGGAATGCCTCTTTTGACCGGATTTGTTTCAAAGTTTATGTTTGCCTCAGCAGCGACGGAGGCAAACACCACCAAGATGATAGCTGCCTGGACGGCTCTTGCTGTGAGTACAGTGCTGAATGCAGTCTATTTCATGAGGACGGTAATAGTTCTTTATACACCTGTTAGTGATGCCAAAGCTGCCCTTCAGGAGGGTGAAAAGAGCTATGAAAAGAAGGGGCTTGTACTGGAGAGCCTTGGAGTTATTGGATTTGTTTTATTAAACCTGTATCTGGGAACTATGTCGCCCACTGTTATAGATATCATTTCCAGAGGATTGGAACTGTTTGGATAAAGGTTTTTGCTGGAGGTTTTTGTGCCGGAAATTAGATTACTGAATGTGGCTGATTCCATGAACCTTTGCTTTAGGGTGGATGAACTGGGGCTGATGTTTGCCCTTTTGTTTGCATCCATGTGGATTCTGGTGGCCATCGCTTCAATTGAATATATGAAACACGAGAAGCGTAGGAAGGGATTCTATGTTTTTTATGCCCTAACGGGAGTGATACTGGTATTGGCGGCTTTTGCTGCGAACTTTTTCACTTATTACTGCCTGTTTGAGGCTATGACGCTGCTTTCCATGCCTATGGTGCTTAACTCAAGAAGTCATGAATCTGTAATGGCAGCCTTAAAGTACCTGTTTTACTCCATGGGAGGGGCTTTCCTTACGCTGTTTGGTTTCTTCTTGTTTATGACAAAGGGATTTGATCTGACATTTACAGCAGGGGGATGCATCCCTGAGAGTGCGGAATTTGGCACTTTGGAGCTGGTTGGAGCATTTTGCATGGTACTGGGCTTTGCTACGAAGGCAGGTATGTTCCCTATGCACGGGTGGCTACCTACAGCCCATCCTGTGGCTCCGGCTCCTGCATCTGCGGTGCTGTCCGGTGTTATTACAAAGGCAGGAGTTTTGGGCATCGTAAGAAGTATCTTTTACTGCGTAGGGCCGGATAGGATTAGGGGAACCTGGGTGCAGTACACATTTCTTGTGCTGTCAATGACCACAGTTCTGATGGGCTCAATGATGGCATATCAGGAGAAGGTTCTTAAAAAGAGACTTGCCTATTCAACTGTCAGTCAGGTGTCCTATGTGCTGTTTGGACTTGCAACTTTAGAGCCTGTGGGATTTATTGGAGCAATTCTTCATGTGATCTTCCACAGCCTTGTTAAGGATACGCTCTTCCTGACAGCAGGAGCTGTGATCATAAAAGCCAGGAAAACTTTAGTAAGTCAGCTGGATGGAATTGGACGAAAGATGCCAATAACCATGTGGTGCTTTACCCTTTCCTCTATAACACTTATAGGAATTCCGCCCACCAGTGCCTTTATAAGCAAGTGGTATCTGGCTCAGGGAGCGCTGGACATGGATATTCCGGTTATCAGATGGCTTGGAGTGGTATTCCTTCTTGTGAGTGCGCTGCTTACTGCCGGATATCTTCTTACTGTGTCCATAAGGGCCTTTCTCTATGGAGAAAAGGATGAGTCCGGCACGGAAAAAACCGGACAGGAGCCTGTTACAGATCCCGGGCTTTTGATGCTTGTACCTATGCTGATAATGACAGTGTTTTCAGTTGTTCTTGGAATCTGGCCAATGGGGCTGAGTCTTAAGCTTTTGGAAGTTACAAAGATACTATTTTAACTTGATATAAACAGATAGAAAGAGACAGGGAATTACATAATGAACCTATACGTTTTGGTCCTGCCCATTATGATACCGATTTTATGCGGAATCGGAATAATGGTCTTTCCCGTAAAAGACAAAAAAATAAGGAATATCCTGCTTGAACTTGTTGTGATAATAAACACGATCCTTACGCTGTTTATTCTGTTTAATGCACCACAAGGGACGCTTTCTTTGTTCTCCCTCGGGGATAAGCTGGTGATGACTCTTAGAGTTGATGGCCTTGCAGCCTTTTTTGCAGGAATTGTCTCCTGTCTGTGGCCTCTGGCAACTCTCTATGCTTTCGAGTACATGGAGCATGACGAAAGGACAGATGTATTCTTCGGATTTTACACAATAACCTACGGAGTGACCATGGGTGTTGCACTTTCAGGAAATATAGTTACCATGTATCTGTTCTACGAGGCACTTACAATGGTCACACTCCCTTTGGTGATCCACACCATGACCAAGGAAGCCAAAAGAGCTACCAGAAAGTATCTATACTACATGATAGGCGGAACGGCCTTTGCCTTCATGGGGATGGTCTTTTACGTACTGTTTTCTCACAATATGGAATTCAAATATGGAGGGAATCTTAACATAATAGCGCTTTCCAGCCATATTCATGTGGTTCATCTTGTGTATCTGATGGCATTTTTTGGATTTGGAGTTAAAGCAGCAATATTTCCTTTTCATGGGTGGCTTCCGGATGCATCTGTGGCACCAACGCCGGTTACAGCTCTTCTTCACGCAGTAGCTGTGGTAAAATCCGGAGTGTTTGCGATCATGAGATTCACTTATTACTGCTTTGGAGCAGAGGTGTTAAAGGGAAGCTGGGCACAGAGAATAGCACTTTCCTTTGCGATGATCACTATCGTATATGCTTCCACCATGGGAGTGAAGGAAACACATTTTAAGAGGAGAATGGCTTATTCCACAGTCAGCAATCTCTCCTATATTCTTCTTGGAGTCACAATGATGTCTCCATTAGGGCTTTTGGCCGGAATGAGCCACATGCTGTTCCATGCCATTATGAAGATCAGTGGATTCTTCTGTGTAGGAGCTGTTATGCACCGTGCTCACAAGGAATATGTTTATGAGCTTGATGGAATCGGGCTTCAGATGCCAAAGACCATGACGGCATTTGTCGTATCGTCCTGTTCTATTATCGGAGTTCCTCTCTTTGCAGGCTTTGTGAGCAAATGGAAGATTGCCCAGTCTCTGTTTGAGGGAGGCGGAACATTGGAATATGCTGCAGTGTTTGTGCTTCTTTATTCTGCTTTGATGACGGCAATATATCTTTTAACTGTGGCAGTAAGAGGCTTTTTCCCGGACAGTGATGCCCTTGGGAAAATGGCTCATGATGAGGAAAAAGCATCTGACCCATCCTGGAAGATGCTGCTTCCACTGGGGATTTTTTCGATAGCAATTGTTTTTATTGGGCTCAAGGCTGAGCCGATTCTAACAGTGCTTAAAACAGTAGCAAACGGAGTATTTTGATATGAGAATAATCATCCCTGATATATGTGCATTAGGGCTTAGCTTTGAGATTGGCGGATTTCGCCTGCTCTTTGCCATAATTGCCACATATATGTGGTTCATGACCACCCTCTTTTCAAAAGAATATATGTCTCATGCGGGGAAAAAGGGACGGTACTACTTCTTCCTGGCAATTACCTATGTGGCAACCACAGCTCTTTTCCTGTCGGGAGATCTGTACACCACATTTATCTTTTTCGAGATAATGTCTGTGGCCAGTTATGTCTGTGTGATTCACGATGAGAATGAACTTACCTTAAGGGCCGGAGGCGTGTATCTGGCTGTGGCTGTAATTGGTGGATTGGTGTCACTTATGGGAATATTCCTGTTGCACCACATGTTTGGGACACTTACCTTTGAGGAACTAAAGCCCCTTTGCGAGGCTCTCCTTAAATCCGGTGATGCAGATGCTATAAGGACGCTGTTTATCGCCGGTGGATGCATTCTCTTTGGCTATGGCGCCAAGGCAGGTATGTTCCCGCTGCACATCTGGCTTCCAATGGCGCATCCTGTGGCGCCGGCACCGGCATCGGCGCTTCTTTCCGGTATTATAACCAAGACCGGAATATTTGGACTTTTGGTGCTTTCGGTGTATGTGTTCCCGGGTAACGGGCAATGGGGCTTTATTATTGTGATGCTGGGAGTGGTAACCATGCTCCTTGGAGGAATCCTTGCTATTTTTTCCGTGGATATCAAAAGAACTTTGGCCTGCTCCTCCATGTCTCAGCTGGGAATGATCATTGTTGGCATTGGCATGATGGATCTTCTGGGGGAAGAGAATACTCTGGCAGCCAGGGGAACAGTAATGCATATGGTAAACCATGCCTGCCTTAAGCTGGTGCTATTTATGGCTGCAGGTGTGATCGTGATGAATCTTCACAAACTGAACCTGAATGAAATCCGTGGATACGGCAGAAAAAAGCCTTTCCTTAAGCTGGTTTTCCTGTCGGGCTCCCTTGGAATTGCCGGAATACCTTTCTTTAACGGTTATATAAGTAAGACACTTCTTCATGAGAGTATTGTGGAATATATAGAGGTTCTTTCTGAGCAGGGCAGTAGCAATGAAGCACTATTCAGAGTTATTGAGTGGCTGTTTTTGATAACTGGAGCCATGACTTTAGCTTATATGACAAAGCTTTTTATCTGCGTGTTCGTGGAGAAGAACGTGGATGCAGATCTTCAAGCCGAATATGACGAGGGAAAGCCCTATTGCACCCCTCTTACTAAGTTTGTACTTGCAATCACCGCCTTTGTAATGCCAGTATTTGGCGTGCTTTCAAAGATTACAATTGATATTATTGGGGATATGGGACAGGGCTTTTTAGGGGCAAAAGAGCTGGAACATCAGGTCAACTATTTCTCCCTTGAAAACCTGAAAGGGGGGCTTATAAGCATCCTTCTTGGTGCCTTGATCTACCTTGTATTTATCAGGAGAGTTCTTCTTAGAAATGAGGATGGAAGAGAAGTATATGCTGATATTTGGCCAAAGAAGCTGGATCTTTTGACACTATTCTATGAGCCGGTTATTATGGTGATACTTCCTGCAGTTATTGGATTTATCTGCAGATGCCTGGATTTTGCTTTGGACGGCGTTATCCTTTTCCTTCGCCAGACTACTCATAAACAAGTCTTCAAAAAGGAGCCGATCCCTGCTAAATTTTTCATGGCTCATATACTGGGAAGCCTTATGAACAGGATTTCATCTGTTGCCAGCTTCTTTATGGGAGAGAAGGTTCACAGAAAGAAGAACTACGTACTTGTTCTTGCCGGGAAAAAGACCCTTATGGATCAGACCACAAAGATGGTAAGTGCCAGCAGCGCCTTTTCCCTTATGATGTTTGCAATCGGTATAATCGCAGTTGTGGTCTATATTCTGGTGGTTTGATTATGAATTATATTTATGAAACACATCTTCACACAATAGAGGGCAGCGCCTGTTCAAGGACACCCGGAGCTGATTATATCAGGTATATGAAAGACCTGGGCTATTCAGGAATCATTGTAACCGACCACTTTTTTACAGGAAACTGTGCCATTCCGAAGGACCAGCCCTGGGATAAAAGAGTAGAGCAGTACTGCAGCGGTTATGAGCATGCCAGGGAAGCTGCAGGAAAGGATCTGACAGTTCTTTTTGGCCTTGAGTATAACTTCCAAGGGGATGAATTTTTGCTCTATGGTCTTTCAAAAGAGTGGCTGTTGGACAATCCTGATATTGAAGGAAAGGACAGATTCCAGGTATATGAGGCAGTTCATCAGGGCGGCGGTATAATGATACAGGCTCATCCCTACCGGGAAAGGGGTTATCTATCCGCTATACATTTGACTCCTGATGCCTGTGATGGCGCTGAAGTTTATAATGCTGCGAATCCTGACTATCAGAATGCGCTGGGCTACCAATATGCCCTTGATCATGGCTTTTTAATGGCCGGAGGCTCGGATATTCACTATTTTGGTCAGCCTGACATGGGAGGAATGAGTTTTTCTTACCCAATTGAGACAATAGAAGACTATGTCAAGGCCTTTATGGCAGGGGAAGGAACTCCGGTTTATAAGAAGGATGCCCTAAACAGCAAAGAGGGCTTTAAGCCCATTTTTGAGGCAAAAGAGCTTATAACAGTATCTAAGGAGCCCACTTTAGAAGTAATATGGCACTGAAATAAAGTTTAAAAATTTAGGAAAAGCTGTGAAAATTTAGTAAAAAGTGGTGCATTTCTGAAAACAGGCTATATAATGGTTTTATAGGAGGGTGGACCTATGAAAAGTAAAGGTATTGTGGGATTAGTATTATCAGTAGCAATGATGGCCATGGTTGGATGCAGCACAGCTGGTTCAAATGCTGATGTGGGAACCGACCTAAAGCCTGTTATCTATCTCTATCCGCAGGAAGAGAACACTGAGATTTCAGTAAGACTTGACTACAATGGGGACATTACAGAGCTCATTCCTGAGTTCAATTCAGAGAACACCTGGACTGTTACAGCAAATCCGGATGGGCAGATAACTTTCGAAGGTCAGCAGTATGACTACCTCTTCTGGGAGGGAGTTCCGAAGTATGAATATGATTTCTTTACAGGCTATTGTGTAAAGGGATCCGAAACGGAAGGCTTCTTACGAGATAAGCTTTCAGAGCAGGGACTTAACGAAGCAGAGATCAACGAGTTTTTGAGGTTCTGGTTGCCGGATATGGAGGGAAATCCCTATAATATCATCAGCTTCCAGGACAGAACATACAGAAAAGGCGCACAGCTTACTGTTACGCCACAGCCTGACACTATGATTAGAGTGTTCATGGCATGGTATCCATCAGATGTCAGCGTAAAGATCAATCCTCAGATTCTTGATTCACCATCAAGACAGGGCTTTACAGTAGTTGAATGGGGTGGAAACCGAGTTTACTAATATTCGCTAAAGAGGGGCTTATAGCTAGGCTAGCTGTGGGCTTCTTTTTTTGCGCAAAAATAAAGGCTCAGGCCTTTACAATAGTGGCTGAGCCTACAGGTTTTCTGTAAAGTCTTAAAAGGAAAAGTGCTCCGCGGACACAAATATCAATACACATAGCAAGCCATACACCTCGAAGGCCTATCCGTGGTGCCAGGAAGGAAGCTAAGGTAATTCTTACAGCCCACATACTGATAAAGTTTATTACAGATGGGCCAAGAGTATCTCCTGCACCTCTAAATACGCCGGTTCCAACAATGGACGCTGCGAACATTGGCTCAGCAAAGGCTTCTATACGGAGGACCATGGCTCCAAGAGCCTGTATTTCCGGATCCGGAGTCAAAAGAGCTAATAGCTGCGGGGCAAAAATGTACATGAGAATACCGGTTCCTGTCATTACCAGCATTCCAAGGGCAGTAGCAAGCCAGCCAAGGCGATTAGCAAGCTTCTTTCTTCCGGCGCCAAGGCTCTGTCCAATTAGTGCCGTTGCAGCGCTGGCTATACCGTAGCCCGGCATGTAACATAGACCTTCTGCCGTGATAGAGAAGGAGTTAGCAGCAAGGCTGATATTTCCAAGAGGTGAAACTATCCTTGTGGCCATAACGTAGCCACAGCCCATGATTCCCTGTTCAATTCCCACAGGAACAGCGATTTTAACAGCAGTACCAAGTTCATCCAATGTAAATGGCAGGGGCTTTTCCTTTCGAAGATGCAACAGAGGAGACCTTACTAATAGGAAATATAGCATGGAAAGCCCAATTGAACCCTCTGATAGGGCAGTTCCAAGGGCTGCGCCAGCCACTCCAAGGCCTGCTCCGTAAACCACAATGGGTGTACCAAAGAAAATAATGGACCTTGTAGGGAAGATCAGGATAAAATTCAGGATAACGTTCAAAAAGCACCCAATAATGCTAAGGATGCTGGGAGTCCTTATATTTCCGCTGCACTGAAGCATTCCGGAAGAGGTCATACTGATGTGCATAAGCGGAAGCGCGAAAGCAAAGATCCTGAAGTAGGTAGCTGCCTGGGATGCAATCGATTCTCCGCCTCCAAGCCAGTAGGGCAGATACGCAGAAATGGACACACAAAGAATAGCGATTGTTATGCTAAAAGCCAAGACAGATACAAGGCCGTGCTTAACAATCGCTCTGGCTTTTGCATCATTTTTTGCACCGATACTGTGAGCGACCTGAACATTAAATCCGGTACTTACAGCTCGGCAGATGCCACCTACAAGCCAGGTGGTGGAAGAAACCAGTCCAATGGCAGCTGAGGGGTCAGGCCCCAAACGGCCAACCATGGACTGGTCCACGTATTCCATTATAACGGTGGTGATCTGAGAAAAAATGGCAGGAATGCTGAGCATCACAATGATCCTCAGCTGCTCCTTAAAGGGAATCTCGCTGCCATTTCTTATCTGTTCAAAATAATCTTTTTTCATTCATTTCCAGCTATTGTTACATTTTCAAGCTTAATTACTGAAGGCATCAGGACGTTATTGTACTGCTTAAGCTCTTTTGATAGTTTCATGTTGTTTATGAGCTCGGGTAGGCTACCAGATACAGATCCTCCGCTTACAGGAGTAACCTTATCGCCTTCGTGAAGGTATGCCAGTCTTATTTCTCCAGCGATGTCTCCTGTGATTATATCCACTGAGAAATCCGAGAACTCAACCGGCTCAAGATAAGTACCCTGACGAAGCTCAGCTTCAGTGCTGCTTCCGCCCTCAGCCTGGAAGTTTCCGACAATATAGGAGTCTTTTACTCCAAGGTAATATCTGAACTGGCAATCGCCCCAGTAATTCTCGGGAACGTTATCCTTTATAAGGTACATATCTTTAGTTTTGGCACCTTCAGAGTCTACAGGATAGTTTTTGGATGAGTTGGGGAGCTCCTTAAGGGCCTTAATGGTGATCTTATCTCCCTGAACATCCTCTGCAAAAGATTTACCTATCTCGCAATCAGAATAACCTCTGTATTTAAGGCTTGCATGCATTCTCATGGCAAAGAACTTGAACAGTTCGCTGGCATCCTCTGTTGAGAAGAGAACAGTAGCCTTCTTAAGGTTAGGGGTAGGCTTGGTAACGAGTCTGTCCTTGCCGAACTTGAGGGTGTTTGTAAGTTCCTCGATAAGGTGCGCCTTATCACAGCTTCCGGATTCATACATGCGGTACAGCTCAATTTCATGCTGGTCGTTTCTGGCATTTACCACAACTTCTACCTTTGAACCGGGGCAAACTACAGTTACATCTATTCCCTCAGAGTTTACAAAACGTCTGGTGGTCTTTTCTGCGAAAATCTCATAGGAATTGATGTCCTCTGTGGAGGTTTCGGGAATCTGCTGAAGTGCTTCAATATAATCCCTGGCTGTCTGCTCCACATCATAATCCTTGTTGTTAACCGTTACCTGCTCCTTGTTGAGCTCGAAATAAGGATTTTTTACGTAAGAAGCTCTCTCATAGAGGTCGTTTATGATCTTTTGTGCTTCCTCTACTGAAGCTGTGGGATTGATCTCCTGAGAAGCACTTCCAAGAAACTTACCATCCTCAAGCTTGCGGTACACAGTTACGCTAATATGTTCAACATCTCTGACTCTGTTCTGGTCAAGCTCATGCTTTATGAAATAGAACTCCCAGGCCTGTGTGACCTTGTCAGAGACTTCCCAGGCGTCAGCGCCTGAGTTTTTAAGTAATTCTATTATCTTGTCTGTCATTATCTAATCCTCCCAATTATCCAAGTGTTGCTCTAGCCTTGAGATATGGGCCGCCATCTGAAACCTTGACCCATTCCTTGTAGCCTTTTCCACAGGCACCATTTCCGAAGGACAGATAGTCATCACTTACCATGGAGATGGAACCAAGCAGATCAGGCACATAACCGGTGAGGACCACAGGAGAAACTACCTTTCCTGTAAGTTTTCCGTCTATGATCTCATAGCCCCTGTCAATTATGCACTGAATTCCCCAATGCTTTGGATCTTCCATTCCGGAGTCCATACCGGCAAGAAGATAGCCTTTTTTTATGGACGCGATCATTTCTTCCTTGGTGGAAGTTCCTGCGTCAAACATGGTGTTAGTCATTCTTGTATAGGCCTTATGCTCGAAGTTTTCGCGCTTTCCGTTGCCGGTAGGCTTTATGCCAAGGCGGAGAGCGGCAAGGGCATCGCATACGCCTGTTTTCAAAATACCTTTATCAATCTCTAAAACGTCTCCAGCAGGAGTTCCCTCATCGTCAAAAGCATAGCTGGAAGCATCCACTACTACCTTTGCGCCCTCATGCATTGTAACAAGATCAGAACCAACGCGTTTTCCAATGTACTCTTCGCCGAGAGCTCTCTTTTTAACAAACATATCCATCTCTACGCCATGACCAAATGCTTCATGCGCAATCAGTCCTGTCACCTCAGGAGTTGTAATTATCTCATACTCACCTGGAACAAGGTCGAACTCCTGCCATTTTCCGTCCTTATCAGGAACGATTCCCTTTGCACGTAAGATAATACCAAGAGGATTATCCTCTTCTACTGAAAGCTTATCAAGGATAGTCTTAAGCTCCTCTG
>CAMVRW010000050.1 GCA_947169985.1 uncultured Butyrivibrio sp.
GGAAAAGTGATCGAGCCTCTTCCTGCCACGTCTTTAATGATATTCTTGGTCTGTTTGCCTGCTTCTCCAAGGCTTCCAACTGATGAATCCAGATTATTCAGAGCTGACTGAGCGTCTTTTCTTGTGGAATCAGACATCTCACCTATATGGTTGATGTATACCTTAGAAATAACAGCATATGCACTTCCTACTTCTTCATCGTAGTAGTAGCTACCTGTCGTAGGATTTATTCCCTTATTGTAAGGAGGAATAGGGCTTTCATAATTTGCCTTGGCATAAGTATCACAATCAGAAGCCGCAGCAGTTTCAACATTCGTTTGAAGAGTCTGATCCGCTGTCTTCCTTGAATCTGAGGAATCCGTTACAGGGAATGCCACGCCATCAGTACTATGTTTCCATGAACCAGGTGTATCTGCTCCTGCACCTGTGTTAATATCACCAGCGGACCATCCGGCTTCACTGACTACATTTCCGGAAGAATCAACATAAACAAGATCACTTCCAGTCCCCCTCAGGCTTACCATTTCAAGGTTGTAATAAGTTCTATGAGACTCACTAACTCGGTTTTCATACTGTGTTGCTGCAGCATTTAGAACAGTCTTTGAATTGGTATACTGTATTTTTTCATCACTGTCATCCTTTAGATAGGTCTCAATGTTAAGGTCGTTTATGGCACTTCTTATATCTTTTCCGGATTTCTGAGCACTGGAAAGTGCGCTGTTGGTATTATCCAGAGCTCCCCCATCCTTGGAAGCCTCAGCCATAACATATTCTACTCTGGAAAAAGCTTCGCTTGTGGCACTGGAAACTCCATTGGCAAAGTCCACGGTTTCACCTGCAAGGAATCTTGTATCCTCCACAGCCTGTCCTGTAAACTTCTGGATTATGGCAAGTCGGGCACTGACAACGTCAGACTGATTCTTGGTGTCATTTAATGTGGCAGAAACAGAGTCGTGAAGCTTAGCCACAGCCTGCTGGAGCTGGTAGCCCACATCAGTTGCAAAGTCAATGGTAATATAGGGCTCTGCCTGGCCTACTATTCCACCAACATCTTTTCTTCCCTTAATTCGCCCGTTATTTGAGCAATTGGCAAGATAGCCTGATTGTCTTCCTGCAATTCCACCAATGTTATAGCCTACATGCTCGTAGCCCACTTCACCGTTGTTGATACACCTTGTAATAATTCCTATGGAAACACCTGCAATGCCACCTATGTCAGTAACAGTAACATCAGCATTTGCTTCCTCATCACTCTTATTAAGACCATTCCTGATAAGATTGAGAACAGTATTAAGCTTCTCCATGGAGTCAATGGTGATCTCTGTATCCGTGTTTGTTGTGTTTACCAGAGCTTCATTCCTGCAATTAGCTATGTTTCCATCATTCTTTCCGGCTATACCACCAACAAAGTGTGTGCCACTGACAAAGCCTTCACAGGTACAAAATCTTATGTCTCCGGTAAGCTGGTTGATACCTGTAATTCCACCTATATAATCCTTTCCGGAAACCACACCCTTATAGCTGCAGCCACTTATAATGCCATTGTTTTCACCGCAAAAGCCGCCAACTATGGTGGTATTTCCTGTAGGCATCACTGAACCGGAAACGTTAAGATTCATAATGACAGCATCCTTGCCCACATGAGTGAAAAATCCCACGTAGGAAAGACCGCTCTTTAAATTAACCTCTGAAACAGTATGTCCCTGGCCATCAAAAATACCATCAAAAGAGGGAATTCCTTTAAAGTCCTTTCCCACAAGGCTGATATCCTGCATAAGGACAATCTTTTTATTGGCAGACCAGGTATCCAATGAGCAGTTGTTTACCATTGTCATGAAGTCTTCAGGGCTACTTATCCTGATTTCTTCCATAGTCTCAGGAATTGTAGCCTGCACTTCATCATGGATATCCGCATCCACATCTACTTCTGCCTCAATGGCTTTATCCTGCGTTCCGGTGGAGAAGTTTTCAACACCTAAAAGATTCTCCACTACTGCATCTTTTTCTGTAGTCTCATTATCAGTGTTCTCATTTTCGGCAAAAGAGCTAACGGAAATAGTTGTAAATAGTAAGACAGCCAGAAGGGCAGCAAATACTCTCTTCTTCATATTACACTCCCTCCGTTCCTGCTTCATCCGGTATTTCCTCGCCGGTATCTTCATCAAGCATCTTAACATCACCATTCTCAATATATGCTGACACATTACCTCTGACTACAGCATGAACTACACCATTGATGTTACCTTCGATCCTGCCTCGAACAATACCATCAATACGCATAGCTCCGGCAATCTGCTTGGTCTGGAAAGGTGCATTCATAACAAAAGCAGTAAGTTCAATGACCTTATCACCCACCAGAAGGATCTGTGGAAGAACAAACATAGTAACCATGATGGAAATAATTGTTCCTCGTCCAAGACATTTTCCGATTCCATAGATTGCACAGTCAGAAGTCATCTTACCGATAAGTGTTCCTGCTACAGCAAGCATGGTTCCTGAGGTAATGATTGTCGGGAAGGAAAGATTCATGGTATCAATGATGGCATCTCTTTTACCCATGGTTTCTCTAAGCTCAGTGTAACGACCTGCTATAACGATGGCATAGTCGATGTTGGCACCCATCTGAATAGAACTGACAATAAGGTATCCAAGGAAGAACAGATTGTCATGTAATACCGCAGGGAAAGAGAAGTTGACCCAGATACATCCCTGAATAACAGCAATAAGTAGCACAGGCATTCCGGCAGACTTGAAGGTGAAAAGAAGTACAACAAGTACGGCAAGAATTGAAATTACAGAAGTGACTGTGTTATCTCTGGCAAAGCACTTCTTCAGGTCATACTGGCTGACAGACTCTCCTACTACATAGATCTTATCTTCTTCATAGTAGCGCTCTGTGATGTCATGGAGCTTATCAATGAAATTAAAGGTTTCTTCCGACTCCTGGGGAAGGTTAAGGTAAACCAGGATACGGGAATAATCTTCGCCCCTTAGCTGTGCCTTGGCAAAGTTCATCATCCTGTTAGCATCTTCAAGCTTTTGCATCAGTTCATCGTCAAGGGTTACATAGCCTTCCTTGACCTCCTGATATACAAACATGAACATGTCAATAAGGGGAACCTTGTAGTTGGCAAGACCATTTACAGCCTTGGCATAATCTTCATCATTTACAGCATAGGCAGCATAAACAAGCTCAGCCACCTCATAGTCAATGTCTAAAAGCTCCGAGAACTGTCTGGGACTCAGCTTTTCTGTTAAGGTATATCCTCCAATAGCTTCTGTATTAGCAAGTCCGGTAACGGAAGTTACTTCTTCATAGCCAAGAAGGTCGTCAATGAGTTTTTTCTCAATGTCATAATCCTTGGCTGGGAAAACAAGTGCCACCATGTTGTCTGAAGGGAACACGTCGTTCTGCATGTTCTGAGCCTTCTGAACTTCATTTATAAGAGGTGGTGTGATCTGTGAATAGCCGTAAACATAAGGAGTTCTGGCAGAGAGTCTGTTTGCAACAATTATGACGATAACAAAAAGTGGTGCTATCACATATCTTGAAGCATAAGCAAATTTGCCAACAAAGGGGATCTGAGGAATGAAATTCTTGTGCTGTGTCTTTTCCATGGGCACAGCGAACACCATGATAATTCCGGGCATAAGAAGGAATACTGATAAAAGGCTGAGCAAAATAGCCTTAATAAGGACAATACCCATGTCACTTCCTATTCCAAACTGCATGAACAGCATGGCAATAAGACCGCCGATGGTAGTCAGGGAACTTCCGGAAATTTCAGGGATGGATTTGGACAACGCAAGAATACAGGCTTCACGGGAAGGTAATGACGCATGTTCCTCCTTATACCTGTTTAGGAAAATTACAGCATAGTCCACGGAAAGGGCCAACTGAAGCACTATCGTTACGGAATCAGATACAAAAGAAATTGTACCAAGAAGGAAGTTTGTACCCATCTGCACAAGGGCAGCTGAACCAAAGGTAAGGAGCAGAACCGGAACCTCCGCGTAAGCCTGGGAGGTCAGCAAAAGAACTGCTACAACAATGATAACAACCAGAACAGAGATAACA
This sequence comes from uncultured Butyrivibrio sp., assembly GCA_947169985.1. GTDB lineage: Bacteria > Bacillota > Clostridia > Lachnospirales > Lachnospiraceae > Butyrivibrio. Next base: position 4,079 of record CAMVRW010000050.1, read on the forward strand.
GACATCTCTTTATCGATAAGTTCTGACTGGGTATCACCAAGAGTAGTTGAAAGATATGAATCATAGGGTTCAAAATACGCCCTGACCTGATCCAAAAGAACCAGACACTGTTCTTCGTTCTCATCATAGTCAAAGGTAATATTGAAAAGAGCTGAGCCATTATTATAGTATTTCTCTGAATCATCCATATCCACAGAGAACACACCATCCATAGCTACAAGCTCATCCTTTATTTGCAGAGCCTGATCATAGGAAATATTGGCAACCATAGCTTTTACGGAGCCGTAAGTAGTAAACTGCTCTTCCATCAGGTCAAGACCAAGTCTTGTTTCAGAAGTTCCCGGAAGATACTTGTCCAGCTTATTTTCAACTCCAACCCAATTGCGGGATATTACCGAGAATATGCATAATATCGCATATATCAGAAAGAAAAGACTGCGCTTATCAACAATGAAGGCGCAGATTTTGAGCATCACGCTGTTTCCAGCTTTTTCGTTATTATCCATTCCCCCACTTCCCCATATAGCAAAAATATTATTTACAAAATTATATTTATTATACACCTTTTAGTTAATTTTTACTATACGAGGACAATATATTGTGGTTTATGGATTATTTAATTATCTCTTACGTTTTCTAAGAAGCTCTTCTACACCAATTCCAAGTGCAGATGTGGCAGTTGCAAGACTTACAAGACCTACACCTGACTTGCGAGCATTCTTTTTGTCGTAGACAGAAGTTATAGTTTCCTCCTGAATAGAATCAGCAACTTTAGCGACAATTTCTCTTGGCTCAGGACCCTCAAGTCTTACAGTCTCAGTCTCAGTTTCAGTTTCCATAGCATAATCACTTATGGAATCTGCCATAGCAACCTTATTATCCTCGATGATCGCAATGCTCTGATCAGCGACAGGTGTTACAGTGATCTTCTCAGTAACATCAATGAAGCTTGTTCTATCATCTTCTGAAGATTGTGCAGCTTCAGATTTTACTTTTTCTTCACCAATTACTTTATTCAGCTCAGCTGCCTTTCTTGCCTGCTCCTCTACAAGAGCTTCAGCTGCCTTCTGCGCCTCAAGCTGAGCCTTCTCAAGGTTAGTCTTTGCTGTTTCATAAGACTGTCTTGCTGCTGCAAGGTGAGATGCAGCTTCATCATAGGCCTTCTGAAGGGCGTTTATTGCTTCTGCGCTAGCCATCTCCTTAGTCTTAAGGGACTTAAGAGACTCTGCCATAGCGCGTAGCTGATCATACGCCTCCTGAACCTTTGAAAGCTTATCCTGAGCAGCCTTGTTTGCCTCGGTTACAGCAGTGATCTTATCAACAGCCTCGGCTGCAAGGTCAGCCTTTGTACCTGCCTGCGTCTTAGCTTCTTCAAGATTTGCAATAGCTGCCTCACTCTTCTGAGTAGCAGTTTCTACAGCAGCATCAGCAATAGCCTTTGCGATCTTTGCGTTATCAACTGATGCAGAAAGTCTGGAAACCTCCTTATCGGCAGCATTCTGATCAGCCTGCGCAGCTTCGAGAAGTTCCTGGGCATCCTCAACTGCAGCATTCGCCTTAGAAAGAGCCTTTTCCATTGCTACCTTATTCTCTTTTGCTTCCTTAAGAGACTTTTCTGCGTTCTTTAGCTCCTGCTTGGCAGCCTCACGGGCTTCTTTTGATGTCTGGTGATCATTCTTTGCTGTCTCGTATGCTGTCTGCTTTGTAATACGAATAGTCAAAGCTGACTCTGCAGCTGCTTTAGCCTCTTCATAAGCTGCATTTGCACTATTCTTAGTTGAAGTTGCTTCTTCTACTAACTGCTGAGCAGCCTCAACATCTGACTGCTTCTGGTTTGCATTATCCTGTGCCTTTGAAAGCTCCCCTTCAAGGGATGTAACCTTATCTCCTGCTTCCTTCTGATTATTGAGCGCAGTATCAAGGTCCTTCTGTGCATTCTCTGCAGCCGTCTTTTTACTATCTGCAGTATCATTAGCTTTCTGAAGCGCCAATTCCGCTTTACCCTTAAGGTCCTGCGCCTGACTAAGATTATCTTCGGCTACCTTTACAGCATTCTGAGCACTAGTAACAGCTTTATCAGCTGTATCCTTTGCTTCTGTTGCCTTTTCCAACTTATCCTTTGCATCAGCCACATCAGCTTTTGCCTTTACAAGAGATTCATTAGCTGTTTTCTTGTTGGCATCAGCTGTTTCAAGAGCCTTCTGGGCATCTTCAAGAGCGGTTGCTGCCTGCGATGCTTCAGTTGACTTTGTACCATAGGTGTTTTCAGCATTTATCTTAGCTGTTTCTTTTTCATTTACTACTTTCTCAGCCTCAGAACATGCTTTATTAGCTAATGTCACTCTGGACTGAGCATTATCCTTTGCTGAAACAGCATTGTCATAAACTAACTTAGCGTCCTTTGCAGCTGTATCAGCTTCATTAGCAGCATTTTGAGCATTTGTCAGGTTAGTCGCAGCTGTTTCTGCTTCCTTAGTAAGATCACTAACAGTATTCGCAGCATCCTCAGCTTCCTGCTTAAGGTTTGCAACATTCTGCCTAATCTCATCAGTTATCGCAGCTGAAGCATCACCAAGCTTGCCCTTAAGTTCTTCACCGGTTTCATAATCTGTAAGAGCCTGCTTTGCCTCTTCAAGTTTCTCCTGAGCAGTTCTTACGATACGGCTGTAATCATCATCCTTCGTTGTGAAAGTTACTTCGTTGAAGTACTGTTCACCCTTGTCTTTGAAAGCAATGGTATTATCGTCAATTGTCTGTTTTAAGTATACTTTTCTGTTTTTACTGTTATAGTAATAATACTTTGTGTTTTCTCCTGTGCCTTCAGTTTTTACCTCACCTTTATATTCTTTTCCATTCTTTTCATAATAGTGTTCAGGATATTTTAGTTCCTTCTTTGTAACCTCGATATGATCAGCTTCATAGGACCATGTATTAACGTCACCATTTGCAAAATATGAGATGTAATCATAGTACTCAGTGATGACTTCATTAGAGTTCTTAAGAGAATATGTAACCTTTACATGGTTGTTATTCCAGCCATTTTCAGGATGGATCCATCCATAGAAATGGATTGAATCCATGTTGATATTCTCAACTTCCTGGTAGAACTTGTACTTAATTAGAGACTCTGCAAGAGCATCGTTCTGTGTCCAGTACTCCCCTGATGATGTTACTTTATCCACCTCACCCTGGCGGTATTCAATATCATCAGTAAGCTGCTTAAGGATAACACTTGCCTGGAACTGCTTTTCTGCCTCTGCAACTTTTTGCTTGGCATCTTCAATAGCCTTCTCAAGTTCAGTTTTATCTACACCCTCATACTTGGATTTAATTGCATCATAATTGTTCTGGGCTGTTGTGAGGGCTGCCTCAAGACCATCAAGGATTTCTTTTGCCTCGCTATAAGCTGAATCCGCACTTACCTTAGCATCCTTTGCTAATGAAAGCTTATGATCAGCATTTTCCTTAGCTTCTTTTGCGCTTTTAAGAGAAGCATTTGCCTCAGCAAGAGCATTAGTTGCTGCTAGTTTAGAGTTAGTTGCCGCCTCAAGGTTTGTATCGGCAGTACTAAGCGCAGCAGCAGCTCTAAGAGCTTCTGCAGAATTTTCACCAAAGACTTTTACTGCTTCCTCATATGCCTTTACTGCTTCTGTTTTTGTATTCTCAGCAGCCTTCAAAGCCTCTTCTGCATCTGCCTTTTTCTTAAGAGCATCTACCTTGTCTGACTGAGCCTTTGTAAAGTTATTCTCAGCTTCTGTAACATCTGCTTCAGCTGTAGTTAAAGCAGCATCTGCTTTCTTCTTTGTCTCAGTCTTTTCATCAAGATCTGCCTGTGCCTTATTCTGCTCATCTTCAGCAGTTTTAAGTCCATCCTTAGCAGTTGTTAATAAGCCTTCCTTAGCCTCAGCTTCCTTTGTAGCATTCTCAAGCAGCGCCTGGGCATCAGATACAGCTTTCTTAGCTGCAGAATACTGCCTGTCAGCTTCGTCTCTTGCGGCTTCCATATTTACAACAAAATTATCTGCATTTGTCTTAACTATAATTGCATCTTTAAGTTTAGCCTCAGTATCTGATACAGCCTTATTAGCTACTGAAAGCTCTTTTTCTGCCTTCGTAACAGCATCATTTGCTTCATCAAGCTTCTTTTCAGCATTACTAAGGGCTCTCTTTGCATCTCTTTCAAGGCCCTGGTTTGTGCTTAGAGTCTGGCTTGCTTTATCATATGCTGCCTTGGCTTCCTCATGCTCAGTCTCTGCCTGGGCCTGCGCTTCAACAGCAGCGTCAAACATATCCTGCTTTTCACTCTGAGTTTTTACAGCAGCTTCATAAGCTTCTGATGCCTCCTTGGCATCAGCATTTGCCTTTTCTGCTGCAGCCTTTGCTTCTTCAAGATCATAATCTGCCTTTGCAACAGCCTCTGCCTTTTCATCAGCATTTTCCTGGGCCTCGGAAAGCTCAGTTTCGAGGTTAGTAAGTGCCTCAGACTCTTCTTTTGCCTTCTTTGCGGCATCCTCAAGCTCTTTTTCCGCATCATTCTTAACCTGGATTGCCTCTGCGTAAGATTCTTCAGCCGCCTTAGCTTCATCGCCCTTATCCTGAAGCTCCTGCTTTGCAGCTTCTACTGTCTCCTGAGCGTCGTTTGCTGCCTTCTGGGCGTCTTCAAGGTTTGAAAGAGCTATTGCAAGAGCGTGTGCTGCGTCTCCGGCAAAAACTGTGTTGCCTTCCTCGTCTACCTGATCAAGGCCATACTGCTGCTTCAATGCTGTGAGCTTATCCTCAGCTTCTTTTACCTTGTTAGAAGCTTCCTCATATGCATTGTTTGCTGCATCAAGCTTATCCTTTGCAGCCTGAGTATCCATTGCAGCTCTCTCTACAGCTTCCATAGCTGCATCAACGTCTTCTTCTGAATCCTTTGCATCTGATGCTGCATCCCCAGCCCACATAGCGTAACGGTTTGCATTCTCAACTGCATCCTCATTTACTGTCTCGTTGTATTCTTCAACAGCCTTCTTAGCTTCGTTATTTATCTTTTCAAGGTCCTGGACTGTGCTGTTTACAACATCAATAACATCTGAAACACCTGAAAGATCATCACTGTCAGATGCATTATTTACAGCCTCCTGAGCCTTTAAGATCTCATCATAAACTTCCTGATAGTCAGAAGCCTCTTTTTCAGAAACAGCTTCTGTTTCCTGTGTAGTATCAGGAGTATCTGTATCAGGTGTCTCATCCTCAATATTTGCAGCCAGGGCTGTTATAGGCTGTGAAAGCATGCTGGCACTAAGTCCGATTGCAAGAGCTCTGATTATCTGTTTATCTAATTTCTTATTCTTCATTTTTATCCTCTTCTAAAATCCAAATTACAAAGCTTCTATAATAAATAAGGAAATATCAATCCTTCATATCATCCGGAGCGATATGCTCAAACAGATACGTCAGAACTTCATCTGTAAATTTCTTTGAACAGAAGGCAAATGTTCTTTTTCCATCCTCCTGCTTGTCTTCTCTGATGGTGTCAGCATACATGATCAAGGTCTCTGCTACGATGATCACATCTTTTCCAAGAAGAGATGGAACATTATCTTCTACTTCTATAGCCATTCCAAGAGGTGAAATGTTCTTAACCTGGCCGTAATACTTTTCCAGAGTGTTTCTGTCAACGATAACACTGTTTGCTTTATACTCTACTCGACTGATTCTTCTTCTTTCTTCCATGGTTCTTTCACCTCGTAAATAAAATTTCAAACTGCGTTTTTAGTTACCTTCAAATTTCCGGCTAAGTATATTATCATAAAAAAAATCATAATCAACGTTTTAATCGCTGATTATGATTTAATTTATAATTTATTTATAAAGTTTATGATTTGTTTATATTTTTTTCACTTAAACGATTTTTTTCATGAAATATTATCCCGAAAAAGTGAAATTTTGTTTTAAAAATTCATGATCATTTAGTTCTTGAAGCTGTGAACGGGAGCTGGTATTCTGCCTCCTCGGTTTACAAATTCATCACAGGAGAACTGATTAACAGGCATTATGGGCGCATATCCCAAAAGGCCACCAAACTCAACTGTCTCTCCTACGCCCTTTCCGATTACAGGGATAAGACGAACAGCTGTGGTCTTCTGGTTGATCATTCCGATAGCCATCTCATCTGCTATTATTCCAGCGATAGTTGTATCCTTTGTATCTCCTGGAATTGCGATCATATCAAGACCTACAGAGCAGACACAGGTCATGGCCTCAAGCTTCTCTAAGGTAAGAGCTCCGACTTCTACGGCATTGATCATGCCCTGATCTTCACTGACAGGAATGAAGGCTCCGGAAAGGCCGCCAACATAAGAGGATGCCATTATTCCACCCTTCTTGACCTGATCATTTAAAAGAGCTAATGCCGCAGTTGTTCCAGGTGCTCCTGCATGCTCCACTCCAATCTCATGAAGGATATCAGCTACACTGTCTCCGATAGCAGGTGTCGGTGCAAGGGAAAGATCAATAATTCCGAAAGGAACACCAAGTCTCTTGGATGCTTCCTGCGCCACCAGCTGACCAACTCTTGTAACCTTAAAGGCAGTCTTTTTGATGGTCTCACAAAGAACCTCAAAGTTCTCTCCTCTGACCTTTTCAAGAGCTGTCTTAACAACGCCAGGACCACTTACGCCAACATTGATGATCTTGTCCGCTTCAGTTACGCCGTGGAAAGCTCCCGCCATAAATGGGTTGTCGTCAGGTGCATTACAGAAAATAACAAGCTTGGCACATCCCAGGGAATCAGATTCCTTTGTAGCCTCAGCTGTCTTTTTAACAATGGTTCCCATAAGCCTTACTGCATCCATGTTGATACCGGTCTTGGTGGAGCCTACATTAATAGATGAACAAACCACATCAGTGGAAGAAAGAGCCATAGGAATTGATTCAATAAGGAGCCTGTCAGCTTCAGTCATGCCCTTACTTACAAGAGCTGAATAACCACCGATGAAGTTTACTCCTACTTCCTTAGCTACTTTATCAAGAGTCTTTGCAATCTGAGCAAAGTCCTCAGGCTTTTTACAAGCTGCTCCACCGATCAATGCGATGGGAGTAACTGAAATTCTCTTATTTACAATTGGGATTCCGAATTCCCTTGAAATCTGGTCTCCGGTCTTAACCAGGTCCTTGGCTGTGTCGTAGATCTTGTTATAGATGTTGGCACAGAGCTGCTCCAGATTCGATGAGATGCAGTCCATAAGGCTGATACCAAGGGTTATGGTCCTGACATCCAGATTTTCTTTTTCTATCATTTCATTGGTCTCAAC
>CAMVRW010000051.1 GCA_947169985.1 uncultured Butyrivibrio sp.
TGATCTACGTCGTGGGCAACGAGCAGAACTACCACTTCCAGGTGCTCTCCATCCTCTTGGACCGTCTGGGCTTCAAGTGGGGTAAGGAACTCGTGCATTTCTCTTATGGTATGGTGGAACTCCCCAATGGTAAGATGAAGAGCCGCGAAGGTACTGTTGTCGATGCTGATAAGCCTATTCCCGGTAGATTTAAGGATTACATAGCAATGCCAAAGCCTAATATGTACCAGTCGCTTCATACTACACTGATTGGACAGACTGGTCAGCCTTTTGAGATTCAGATCAGAACCTATGATATGCACAGGGCTGCTGAATACGGTATTGCTGCCCACTGGAAATATAAAGAGGCTTCAGACGGCAAGAAGTCTGAAAGCGGTGAAGAGGAGAAGCTCATCTGGCTTCGTCAGATTCTTGAATGGCAACAGGATCTTTCTGATAACCAGGAGTTCATGAGTCTTCTTAAGAGTGACCTTAACCTGTTTTCTGAGGATGTTTATTGCTTTACCCCTACAGGTGAAGTTAAGAACCTTCCTGCAGGATCTACACCTATCGACTTTGCTTACAGCATTCATAGCGCTGTTGGTAATAAGATGATCGGTGCCAAGGTCAATGGCAAACTGGTTCCTATTGATTACAAGATCCAGAACGGTGACAGAATTGAGGTTGTAACCAGCCAGAATTCAAGAGGACCGTCAAGAGACTGGCTTGCTATAGCAAAGGCAACTTCTACTAAGAATAAGATCAATCAGTGGTTCAGGCATGAACTCAAGGAAGAGAACATTACCAAGGGAAAAGAGCTTCTCATTGAGTATTGTAAGAGTAAAGGACTGGACTACTTTATAATCGCCAAACCTGAGTATCAGGCTATAGTTACCAAAAAATACGGCTTCCACGAGTGGGATGCAGTTCTTGCAGCAGTTGGTCATGGAGGACTCAAGGAAGGTCAGATCATCAATAAGCTCTTAGAGCTTGGAGATAAGGAGCACAAGCGGAACATCACTGATGAGGAGGTTCTTGCAGCAGTTGCTGAGAGCCATATTACTCCTCAGGTATCAGGTTCTGACAATGAGATCATTGTTAAGGGTGTTCATGATGTGGCAGTTAGATTTTCCAAGTGCTGTAATCCTGTTCCCGGAGATGAGATTTGCGGCTTTGTCACAAGAGGAAGAGGCGTATCGATCCATCGTAAGGACTGTATCAATGTAGTTAAGATGCAGGAAGAGGACAGGACAAGGCTTATCGAAGCCAGATGGCAGAGCGACACAGCTGCTTCCGGTGGAAAATATGCTGCTACCATTAAGATCTTTGCCAATAACAGACATGGTCTTCTGGCTGATGTTTCAAGAGCTCTTACAGAGAGAGATATCGATATAATTTCCATGAACACAAGGACCAGCAAACAGGGACTTGCAACAATGGAGACATCCTTCCAGGTATCATCAAGGGCTCAGCTTCGTGAGATCGTTGATAAGATCAGACAGATCGATTCTGTCATCGACATTGAAAGGACTACAGGCTGATGGCTGAAAAAGAGACTAACGTTGGAATGTTTACCCTTGGTATGGTGGGCACCAACTGCTATTTTGTCTTTAAGGAGAATCAGGAAGATCCAGAGGGCTTTAGGCACTGTATCTTATTTGATCCTGCAGATCAGGGTCAGAGGATTTTCGACGCCCTTACGGAAAAGAAATTTAAGATAGATCTCATTTTGCTGACTCACGGCCACTTTGATCATATTGGAGGAGTGGACAAGCTTCGTGAGATTACAGGAGTTAAGGTTGGTTGCTACATAAAGGAAGAGGCAATCTGTAAGGATAAATACCTTAACCTTTCCAATGACTTTGGTGCAGACTGCGCCGTTTCTCCTGATATAACTTATAATGATGGAGATATCATTGAAGCTGCAGGACTATCCTGTAAGCTTATTGCAACTCCGGGACATACTTCCGGCAGCTGCTGTTTTTATTTTGAAAAGGACGATATTCTTATTAGCGGAGATACGCTGTTTGATGAATCAGTCGGAAGAACTGATTTTCCCACCAGCTCCACAAGTGAACTGATTCGTTCTGTTAAGGAGAGGCTCTTTGTACTACCAGATGATACAGTTGTGTATCCGGGACATGGTGAAGTGACCACTATTGGTCATGAAAAACAGTACAACCCATTTATTATTTAAGAAAATGCAAGTAATTTATATTAAAGAAGACAAGTACCAATATGATATTCATTCCCTTTTCAAAGCATTTTACCCAGACGAGGATGTCAGGGTAATTGTAGGAGAAAAGGGCTTTAACGCTGAAAAAGAAAAGGATGTTTCACCTGAGGATGAAATATCCTTTATTGATGTAGATAAGAGTAAGAATGACCTGAAAAAGGATATTTACCTTACACTTTCAGAAAAGACCGGTAAAATCCTTCCCTGGGGAGATCTTACCGGAATTCGTCCCACCAGGATAGCTATGAACCTGGTTGATGAAGGCAAAAGTGATGAAGAGATCTTTCGGTATATGAAGGATACTTATCTTGTCAGCGATGAGAAGATAAACTTAAGCATTGACATCGCCAGAAGAGAGAAGCAGGTTTTAAAAGACATTGATTATCAGAATGGATACAGTCTGTACATTGGAATACCATTCTGTCCTACAACCTGTCTTTATTGTTCATTTACTTCGTATCCAATAGGAGCATTTAAAGGAATTGTTGATGATTACATTTCCTGCCTGAAAAAAGAGATTGATTATGTGACGAAGGATTTTGCCGGAAAGACCCTTGATACTGTTTATATTGGCGGTGGAACACCCACAACCCTTGAACCTGATCAGATTCGAGAGCTTATAGGTTATCTCAGGGAAAGAGTTGATCTTTCTCATGTAAAAGAGTTTACGGTGGAATCAGGGCGTCCGGACTCCATTACCAGAGAGAAGCTAAAGGCTATGAAGGAGATGGGGGTTACCAGAATATCGGTAAATCCTCAGACCATGAGCGATGCTACTCTAAGGGTTATTGGAAGACAGCATACGGTGGCGCAGCTTATTGATTCCTTCAACATGGCAAGGGAAGAGGGCTTTGACAATATAAATATGGATATTATCTTAGGACTCCCCGGAGAAGATGCGTCAGATGTTCAGCATACGATAGATGAGATAAAGAAACTTAGTCCTGATGATCTTACTGTTCATTCGCTTGCTATAAAGCGTGGCTCCAGGCTTTTTGAAGCTATCAGGGAAAGAGAACTCAGGGGCGAAATGAAGACCACCATGCTGGAATCCATGAACAACACCGGTGAGATGATGGAGATAGCAAGAAAAGGCGCCTATGACCTTGGTCTTGAACCCTATTATCTCTACAGGCAAAAGAACATCAGCGGTAATTTTGAAAATACAGGATATGCAAGACCGGGAAAAGCTGGCATATACAATATTCTGATAAATGAGGAAGTCCAGTCAATTGTTGCACTTGGAGCCGGAACGGTCACCAAGAGAGTTTATGGTGAGGGTGGCAGGATAGAACGTTGCGACAATGTAAAAGATGTCAAACTCTACATGGACAATATTGAAGAGATGATTGACAGAAAGAGGAAGCTTTTTGCATAAGATGGGGAAGCGTTTCAACTGTATATTGTTAAGTCTTGTGGCATTTCTACTTATGACGGGATTTGCATTCAAACCTGCCAAAGAAAGTGCCTATCCTTATGGCGCGGGTGTTTTTTCTTATGATCATCTTCCTAACGAGGCTGATATAAGGTGTATGAAGGAGAATGATATCACGGAAGTTTATCAGTACATTGCTCCGGAAACATCTTATGAGGAAGTGCATCGTTTTCTGAAAGAAATGGCAGTAAATGGTATTGACGTTTACGTTCTAGCCGGTGAACCGGAATGGTGCTATGAAGAGAACTATGCCAGCATGAAGACGGTTCTGGATAGGACAAGATCTTTCAATATGGGATTAAGTAAAAAACAAAAGATCAAAGGCGTTGTTTTTGATATTGAGCCATATCTTTTGAAAAAATGGCACAACATCCCGGATGAACTCCTTGAACAGTACACCAATAATGTAGTTAAGGTCATGGAGGAGAGGGCAGATGATGAGGTTCCCTTGAGCGTTTATCTTTGTGTACCGTATTCCTATGATACTTCAGGAAGGGAAAAGGTGCTTAGACAGCTGATCAGTGAAACTGATGGCGTAATTGTCATGAACTATTATAAGGGCTCAGAGAAAGAGAATATAAAAAGAGAAGCAGCTCTTGCCAGATGGTACAAGAAACGTATCATCAATGCTTATGAGCTTCAGCCGGGGCTTCTTTCACAGACCAATAATTCTATTACTTATTACAAGGATGGTATTGATGCTGTTAATGATAATTACCAGGATCTTATAAGTGAATATTCCCATCATGATATGGGAATCGCTTTTCACACTTTGGAATATCTACGGGCATTGACTTTGCAAAACTCTGAAAAGAAGAAATAAAACGATATTTCAAAACTAAATATATTTGATTTAGAGGGTTTGTGATTTGCAGGAAACCGATTTTTTTAAGACAGTGCCCCGTTTTATACAAATTTTAATAAATTAATATTGATAATAATTGTGCAATATGCTATACTGAATTAGTTAGTTAAATATTGCACAATTTAAAATTAAAGCAATATAAAAGGAGGTTTTTTAGTATGTTATTCCAACTCTATGGAAGCAGTGCATCAATGCAGCTTATTGGCTGGGTGATGGTGTTTGTGGGACTTATTCTCATGAACGAAATCGGTCGTAGGACTAAGGCTGGCGGAATGTTAGTATTCGTTATCATTCCAACAATTCTTACAGTTTACTTTATTCTTGCTCATCTTGGTATGTTCGGTGGAAAGGCAAATCCTACTGTTGCATACATGGATGGCTGGTTCCATTATTTCAAACTTTATGCTGCTGATATCGGTTGCGTAGGCTTCATGATGATCAAGTACAAATGGGGCATCGGTAAGGAGAAATGGTTCAAGTGGTTCCCTTGGTTCATCGTTGCTGCTAACATCATGATCGCTAACGTTTCAGATATGGAGTCTGCTCTTGCAGCATTCAAGATCACTGGCGACTTCTCAGGCGCTTGGTGGGCATCAAACGAAGGCGTATTCATTTATGGTGGATGGTGGAACATTGTTAACGCTCTTGCAGGTATGATCAATATCTTCTGCATGACAGGATGTATTCACCTTTATTCTTCAAAGGATAAGAACCACGCAGATATGCTTTGGCCTGATATGACAGTATGGTTCATCCTTGCTTATGATGTATGGAACTTTGAGTACACTTACCTCAACCTTCCTACACACACATGGTACTGTGGTGTTGCACTTCTTCTTGCTCCTACATTTGCTAACGCTTTCTGGAACAAGGGTGCTTGGATCCAGAACCGTGCTAACACACTTGCTATCTGGTGCATGTGGGCTCAGGTTGTTCCTACATTCCAGCTTATTGGTAAGTTCCAGGCAGCTCTTCCTTCAGTTTACGGTGGAGCTACAGCTGCTGGTGTTAATACTGAGATGCTTTACAACTCAGCTATGCAGATCTATCAGAGCGGCGCAGGTAAGACTGCTGCAGCAGGTGAGGCTATTTCAGCACTTGGAATCACAGCTAATCCTACAGCTCAGGGTGTTGTTGCAATCCTTTCAATTGCAATCAACGTAATCTGTATCGCAGAGATCATTAAGAGATCAGTTAAGCTTGGCAAGAACCCTTACGCTAACGAAGTATTCGTTGGAACTAAGGACTTCGATCTTGCTATGGAGCGCGCAGAGGTATAAATGGATAACGTTAGAGTTATAGAAGTAAAGAGAAGCATCTTTGAAAGTAATGATAAGGATGCTGATAAACTCAGGGGTGAACTTAAGGAGTCTAAGACATTTCTTTTGAACCTTATGTCCAGTCCCGGATCAGGTAAGACAACAACTCTTACCAGAACAATTGAGGCCCTTAAGGACAAGTACAGGATCGGTGTTATGGAAGCTGATATCGACTCCGATGTTGATGCTAAGACAATTGCAGCAACTGGAGTTAAAGCGATCCAGCTTCATACAGGTGGCATGTGCCATCTTGATGCCGACATGACAAGACAGGGTATCAAAGAGCTTGGTGTTGAGGATGTGGATTTTGCCATCCTTGAGAATGTAGGAAATCTTGTATGTCCTGCAGAGTTTGATACAGGAAGCACCAAGAATGCCATGATCCTTTCAGTTCCCGAGGGACATGACAAGCCACTTAAGTATCCACTGATGTTCTCCATCTGTGATGTGGTTCTCATCAACAAGATTGATGTTATTCCATATTTTGATTTCGACATGGAGAAATGTAAGGAGTACATCCTTATGCGTAACCCTAAGGCTAAGATAATTCCTATCTGTGCCAAGACCGGGGAAGGCATAAACGAGTGGGCAGATTGGCTTTCAGAGCAGATTGATGCTCAGATGAAATAATATTATTTAGGCAATGAGACTATGGAGATGCCGGACGATAAACATGGGGAAGTTTATCTTTATCCTTGTATTATCGCCCGGCATTTTTCGCTCAAAATGTAACTTGTGGATTGTTTATAGAAAAGGCTATTTAGGTTAGAACTATGCACGAACTTGGAGTTGTTTTCCGCATAATTGATGATCTTACCGATCTTGGTAAGGAAAATGAACTGGAGAAAATCCATTCAGTAACTATTCAGTTGGGAGAGGTTTCCGGAGTTGTACCATCTCTTTTAACTGATGCCTGGAAGTGGGCGGCTGACAGAACTGAGCTCATGAAGGATGCTGAGCTTATTATTGAAACCCTTCCTGCAGTCACTTTTTGTGAGGACTGTAAGAGTGAATATGAGACAGTAACATATGGCAAGATATGTCCAAAATGTGGCAGTGAACACACATATCTCTTAAAGGGCAATGAATTTTTGATAAAAGAGATAGCAGCCACTTGATATAGATTAAACGCTTATAATTTTAGAAAGTAGAGGGTAGAGTAGATGGATATGAATAATTTTGATATGAACGATCTGATGACTCCTTATTCTCTTGATCCAAATCGTAACAAAAAGGATCCAAGAGCAGGGATCATTCCTGAAACCGTTGATATGAATGCGCCTTTCCGTGAGCCACTGGCAAGGTTCTCAAAGGCTGTAACAGACAGAAAAGAGATCAAGCTTGGTATTGAGAAGATTACAAAAGAGAGCCCTGAGTACTGGGGCCTTTACAACTTGATCACAGATGAGCAGTGTGAGATCGCTCTTAAGCTTGAGAAGCGTAAGCCTAAGACTTTCGAGCAGATTGCAGCTCTTTGCACTAATTATTCCAAGGAAGAGCTTCAGAAGCAGCTTGATGAGATGTCTTATAACGGCGTTATCGAGTGGAACTACGAGAATCCTAAGCATGAGAAGCAGTATGTACTTCCTATGTACGTTCCCGGATCAGCTGAGTTTGGAAACATGAACCACAAGGTTTTAGAGGCACATCCTGAGGCTGGTGCTTTCTTTGAGAGAATGAGCCGTATTCCTCTTGAGGGACTTACTCACATGGTCCCTATGGGCGGCGCCGGAGTTGGTATGCATGTTATCCCTGTTGAGAAGGCTATTGATATGCAGGGATCTGCAATTGGTCTTGAGAAGATTTCTTACTGGCTTGATTACTATGAGGGAAAATATGCAGCATCACCTTGCTCATGCAGAAGATCAAGAAAGACATTTGAGCAGGGCTGTGCAGATGATCCTGAAGGATGGTGTATCGCTATTGGTGATATGGCTGACTATGTAGTTGAGACCCAGAAGGATGGCCGTTATATCACTAAGGAAGAGGCTCTTGAGATCTTTAAGCAGGCTGAGGATAACGGATTCGTTCACCAGATCACAAACATTGATGGCCAGGAGAAGATTTTTGCTATCTGTAACTGTAACGTAAACGTATGTTACGCACTTCGTACATCACAGCTCTTCAACACACCTAATATGTCTCGTTCTGCTTATGTGGCTCACGTTGACAAGGATGCCTGTGTTGCATGTGGTGGATGTGTAGAGGTTTGCCCCGCCGGTGCAGCAACTCTTGGACAGAAGCTTTGCAAGAAGAATGGCCAGGAGGTTGTTTATCCTAAGATGCCTCTTCCTACAGAGCAGAAGTGGTCACAGGATATGTGGACTGAGGATTACCGTGACATTAACCGTATCAATACTCACAAGACAGGTACTGCACCTTGTAAGACAGCTTGTCCTGCACATCTTCCTGTACAGGGCTATATCAAGATGGCTTCACAGGGCAGATATGATGAAGCTCTTGCTCTTATCAAGAAGTACAATCCACTTCCTGCAGTTTGTGGACATGTATGTAACCGTCGCTGCGAGGATGCCTGCACAAGAGGTACTATCGATCAGGCTCTTGCCATCGATGAGGTTAAGAAGTTTGTTGCTATGCGTGATTTAAACGCAGATACAAGATATATTCCTAAGAAGGTTATTCCTAAGCTTGGTGGCGGTTTCGATGAGAAGGTAGCTATCATTGGTGCAGGTCCTGCAGGTATTTCCTGTGCATACTACCTGGCACTTAAGGGCTACAAGCCAACACTTTTCGAGAAGAACAAGAAGCCAGGCGGAATGGTTACTTACGGTATTCCATCCTTCGTTCTTGAGAAGAATGTAGTTGAGGCTGAGGTTGACGTTCTTAAGGAGCTTGGTGTTGATATCCGTCTCGGAGTAGAGGTTGGTAAAGACATCACACTTAAGCAGCTTCGTGAAGAAGGATACAAGGCATTTTATATTGCTATTGGCTGTCAGGGCGGACGTGGCGTAAATGTTCCCGGTGAGGACGCAGAGGGCGTTATCAAGGGTGTAGATATCCTTCACGATGTAATTGATGATGAGAACTACAAACTTACTGGTGATACAGTTGTAATCGGTGGTGGTAACGTTGCTATCGACGTAAGCCGCACAGCACTTCGCTGCGGATCACCTAAGATCACTCAGGTTTCACTTGAGACCCGTGATATCATGCCAGCTCTTCCTGAGGAGATCGAGCTTGCTGAGTCTGAAGGAGTTGAGTTCAGAGGCGGCTGGGGACCTAAGGAGATCCTTACAGAGAATGGTAAGGTTAAGGGTATCATCTTCAAGAAATGTACTCAGGTTAAGAATGCTGAGGGCCGTTTCGATCCTAAGTATGATGAGAATGACACAATGGAGATCGCATGTTCTAACGTTATCCTTTCAGTAGGTCAGGCGACAGTTTGGGGCGACCTTCTTAAGGATGAGAATGTTGAGTTCAGAGGACCTGCTCCTGTTGCTGATAAGATCACATTCCAGACAACAGTTCCTGATATCTTCGTTGGTGGAGATATGTTCTACGGACCAAGATTTGCTATTGATGCTATTGCCTGCGGTAAAGAAGGTGCTGAATCTATCCACAGATTTGTACAGCCTCATTCTTCACTTACAATCGGTCGTGATCCTAGCTTCTTCATCGAGCTTAACAAGGATGATATTTCAGTTAAGGATTATGACCATGTAGGACGTCAGGTTCCTGGAAACAAGAACACTGATGGAAAGCTTTCCTTCCGTGATACAAAGCTTGTATTCACAGAAGAGCAGGTTAAGAAGGAGACATCACGTTGTCTTAGCTGTGGTGCATCTATTGTTGATCCTAACAAGTGTATCGGTTGCGGACTTTGCACAACACGTTGCGAATTCGATGCTATCAAGCTCACAAGAGACAACCCTGATGCTTCAACCATGAGAAAGGCAGAAGAGAAGCTTAAATACATTCTTCCTAACGGCGCTAAGCAGGCCCTTGCAAGACCATTCGTAAAGAAGACTCCAAAAGAGACTGCATGGCTTAAGAAGTAAATTTACTCATGATGAGGGTGGCCTTGTGGCCACCCTTAATTATGTGTGCAATACTTGACTTAATTGAGAAAAATGTATATTAATAAGAAAGTGAGCGCGTAGCTTACATATTAATCTATGAAGGGGCTTTTTTACAGAATTAATGGCTACTAAGAAAGATACTAAAAGTAAAAAGAATTCTCTTTTGATAGTTGAGTCACCAACCAAGGTTAAGGCTATCAAAAAGTTTTTGGGCGCAGGGTATGAGGTTGCTGCCTCTAACGGACATGTTAGAGATCTTCCCAGGAGTACCATGGGAATTGATGTCGACCATGGCTTTGAACCCAAGTATATAACCATCAGAGGAAAGGGAGATGTGCTTGCGGAGCTTCGTAAGCAGGTCAAGAAGGCTGACAAGATCTATCTTGCAACTGACCCGGACCGTGAGGGAGAGGCTATCAGCTGGCATCTTTGCTACGCCCTTAAACTTGCAGAGGCAGATGCAAAGGTTCAGAGAGTAACCTTTAATGAGATTACAAAGAATGCCGTAAAAGAGGCTATGAAGCATCCAAGAGATATCGATATGAACCTTGTGGATGCACAGCAGGCAAGACGTGTTCTTGACAGAATGGTTGGTTATGAGATTTCACCACTTCTCTGGTCTAAGATAAAGAGAGGACTATCAGCAGGACGAGTTCAGTCTGTAGCTCTTCGTATCATTGCTGACAGGGAAGAGGAGATTGATTCCTTTATCCCTACAGAGTACTGGACACTGGATGTTAATCTCTCTGTTGATGGTGAGAAGAAGCCTTTAGTTGCTCATTACTATGGTAAGGGCAACGAGAAGAAGGAGATAACTTCCAAAAAAGAGCTTGATGAGATCTGCAAATCCTTAGAGGGACAGAAGTTTGTGATCTCTGATGTTAAGAAGGGTGAGAGGAGTAAGAAGGCACCACTTCCATTTACTACTTCAACTCTTCAGCAGGAAGCCTCAAAGGCTCTTAATTTCTCAACTCAGAAGACCATGAGAGTTGCACAGCAGCTCTACGAAGGAATTGAGCTTGGCAAGGAAGGGACTGTTGGTCTTATCACTTACCTTAGAACTGATTCCACCAGAGTATCAGATGAAGCAGTTGCTGCTGCCAATGATTACATAAAGGCTAACTTTGGCGAGAAATACCTGGCTGAGGGTGCTGCAGTTAAGAAGAATGAAGGAAAGATCCAGGATGCTCACGAAGCTATCCGTCCTACATATATTGATCACACACCTGTAATGGTTAAGGATCATCTCTCCAGAGA
>CAMVRW010000052.1 GCA_947169985.1 uncultured Butyrivibrio sp.
TGGTGGTAACATCAGTAGCCATGTAAACCCCATCCGAAGCAAGACCGAAAAGAGAGCCATGAACTTGCCCGGTTCGCTCTCAGGTGGGTCGCTTGAGGCTGTTGGTGACAGCAGTCCTAGATAGATGATCGTCCACGACATAACCCGGCTTATAGTTCTGCTCATCAAAAAATGACTACTTCTGGATTTCCGGAAGTAGTCATTTTTTGATGAGCAAAACCATCCCCACAGGCATAATCAATATCCTCTTTACGTCTTTTTCATGGTTTTTGATAATTCAGATGTATAGATAGTCTTTCCGCTACTGCTAAATTTTCATTTTTGTTTTTCCAGCAGTATAAAACTGCTTTTTTTCGTGGGCTTACGGCAAAATCGTTACGTCTTAATTTTGATATTGCTATTCTAGCCGTACTTTGGACGAAAAATCACCTGATAGAGAGTAATTCCTACAGCTTTTTTAAAGAAAATGAAAAATAAGCCGTACTCCATTTTTTTATTGACATCTTTTTTGAGGAAAATGTAAATAAAGCCGTAAAAATCGGCTCTTGGGATAGTCACCCGGAGATGTACAAAGATGCCTTAAACGTGCTTTGGGACGGTAGGGCACCACTTAATCAATACCCGCTTACAGACCAAATAACAAACCCCGGATAGCTGTCAATGACACCGTGGAATAAATCGAAGCGCCCGGGGAGTGTTGCTTAAAAGCATTTTATCCAATGAATGAGGGCGCAAGGCTTTATGCCGCGAAAGTTCATTGATAGATATCTGGGGATTGTTAAAAATCTATAAAGCGGGAATTGATTATGGTTTATATCGCTTTTTAACCTTCTGTACTATAAACCTGATGAGAAATGTAATTCCCACAATTGCTCCGGCAAACAGGGCAAGCATAAGGATTGATCCCAAAAGGAGCACCAGGACCCTTGCAGCACTCGGGCCGCTGATAGGAGCCGCTTCCGCTCCGTCTGTCTCATATGCGCTCATTACGGCAACATCAGCCTGTGCTTCAGTGGTGGCCTCTTCTGTGGAACCTGTGGCATTTTCATACGCTGATGCAGCATCCATAACGGCGGCATCCGCAAATGCATCTGAATCTGTAGCTTCCTCAACCTCTGCTGCACTTTCTGTGGCATAAGCGGCGTCTTGCGTTGTACCTGCAGCTTTTTCATATGCAGCGCCTGCAGTAACTTTTGCAGCCTCCTGCGTAGCCTCGCTCATTTCTGGGGCTTCTGCCGGAGCTTCGCTCATTACTGCTGCCTCTGTCGCAGCCTCTTCGTAGGCCGGCGCTTCGGTCATCATAGCGCTGTCCGCTGCCATTTCTGTGCTGTAAGAAGGCGCTGTACTGCTGAGCTTTCCCCCCTGGGCTCTCATAAGGGCTGTCACTCCAAGGAAAAGAACCGCGAAAGTAGCTGCCAGGGCCCCATAACGCCTGAAGGCTGTGATGGTCTTCCTCTTTCTTGAAGCCATCTCTCCATCTGATATATCAAATTGGTTTGTTTTATCCCCTGTCTCCTTAATTGATTTATTTACAGTATCATATAATGCTCTCGCTTCTCTTTCATCTGTCTTAGTTATTACTTCATTCTCTGAAACATCTGCATTATCAACACTTTTAACGGTTTCCGATGCGTTCACAGCGTCAAAGGTCTGTGAAGTCTCGCAAATCTCTGCGCCTTCCGAAGCAGCAGCTGCTTCCTCAGACAGCTCTTTTGCCAGATTCTGAAGGATACGGCTTTTCATTTCAGCTGAGACTTCAATTTTATCCATGGCTTCATTATATTTACTCAAAGTCGTAATCCTCCTTCAAAATTTGTTTGAGCTGCTCTCGCCCTCGCAGCAGGTCCGATCGGACCGTGGATTCTTTCCGGTCAAGAATACCGGATATATCTTTAGTGGAAAAGCCTTCCTGGTAAAAGAGATGGACCACTTCCCTGTACTTCTCGGGAAGCTTTTTTACCGCATCCCACACAAAGGCCAGATCCTCTTCCTCTTTTCCCACCAGCTCTTCCGCCAGTTCATCAGTCTCTCTAATCTTGTTGTATTGTATCTTGTTTTTACTCAGATTTGCCGCCACCCGCAGTAGCCAGGCCTTCTCGTGGTCCGGACTCTCCAGTTGGGGCTTGGTCTTAATGTACTGCAAAAGAGTATCCTGCAGGATATCTTCTGCATCCTCCATATTGTGCAGGTACGAATAGGCCAGTCGCAAAATAGCATTGCCGTACCGGTCTATTAATAGACCTGCCCTTTCCATATCATTCATAAAAAATGTCCCCCGGGAGATAAAATTGCGTCAGTACCTCTTTTTTCTCATCTCCCGAGAGACAGTATAGCAAATATCAGCTTCTCTTTTCTACCATTCTTACCAGATTGTAGAATTCATCCTTGTAATCATCAGTGTTATCAAGCTTTCTGTATCCAGCAAGAATGTCCTTATATGTGATGTTTCCAGCATAGTCGCTGTCGCCAATGAGCATTGCGAACTCAGATACCAGCTCTGCAAAAGCAAGGTTCTCGCTGGGTCTTACGTTGTAATCACTCTCATCTGCAACAAAGGTAAGAAGCTTTGACTCATTCTCATCAGGCTCTTTGTAACGGATCTTGATTGTGGCATACTCGCCGGATGAACTGTCTTTTTCAACACTCTGATACTTAAGATCGATGGCTGACTCGGAATCAGCTGGAATGATCTCGTAAAGAGCTACTACAGTATGGCCTGAACCAATCTCGCCGCCATCCTTTGTGTCATCGTTGAAATCCACAGCATCCATCTGTCTGTTTTCGTAGCCGATAAGCCTGTAGGCGTTAACTGTTGCAGGATTGAACTCCACCTGGAACTTAACGTCCTTAGCAACTGTTACAAGTGTTGAGCTCATCTCATCAACAAGAACCTTATGAGCCTCTGTCTTTGAATCAATGTATGAATAGTTTCCGTTTCCGCAATCAGCCAGTCTCTCAAGCCTGTCATCCTTGTAGTTGCCATCACCAAAGCCAAGAACTGAAAGGAAAATTCCGCTCTCTTTCTTCTTCTCAATGAACTTCTCAAGCTCGTCAGGATCAGAGATACCAACATTCAGATCACCGTCAGTTGCCATGATCACACGGTTGTTTCCGCCTTCAATGAAGTGGTCCATAGCAACCTCGTAGGCCATCTCCATACCTCTTTCGCCATTGGTGCATCCACCTGCAGAAAGAGAATTGATAGCTTTTTTAATAGCTCTTTTGTGGCTCATGTCCTCTCCGTCCAGAACCACCTCTTCATAACTTGAATAAGTAACGATGGAAACAGTTCCTTCTCCGGGAAGATTATCAACCAGATCAGTGAAAGCGTCCTGAAGAAGAGGAAGCTTGTTCTGGCTTGCCATGGAACCTGATACATCAATAAGGAAAACCAGGTTGCTGTCGGGAATCTCCCCGTGCATAACATCCTCAGCCTTAACACCGATAAATAAAAGATCGTGGCCATCATTCCATGGGCATCCGGAAAGCTCCGTTGTCACCCCAAACTTCTCGCCCTTTCTTGGGTTCTTAAGATCATATGAGAAGTAGTTAAGGAACTCCTCCGGTCTTACAGCCTCGTATGCTATTTCCTCAGGTCCATACCCGTTCTCTATCATTCTTCTTATATTGGCGTAGGATGCAGTATCCACATCAGCTGCAAAAGTTGAAAGAGGCTGTGACTTTGATAAGTAAAAACCGTTCTCCTCCGGCTTTTCATAGGACTCAGTGTTGACCTCTGGAATCACCCACTGTGAATCATCGTAGCAGTAGGCAGCCTGATCTGCAGTTTTGCTACTGCCTGATGCAAACCATGAAGTAACTGAATTGGCCATACCATCGGCAGGCGCCGCATCAGGTGCTTCACAAACCGCTTCACAGGCTGCTTCTGTTTCATAGCTGTGGCCTACAATTGACGGTGAAGGTGAAGTAAGCTCAGCAGTGTCGCTTGTAGCACTTGTAGCTTCTCTTGCTCCCCCACATCCTGTAAGAGCTCCTGCAAGAAGTGCGGTGCAGGTTAACATTGATACGCTTCTAAAGTTCTTTTTCATAATTTTTCCCTCCAATATATGTGGCTTTATCTGCCGTTCTACCTTATATACAGTTGGGGGAAAAGAAATGTTGCAAGATATCAAATATTTTTTTGCATAAAAAGAAAACCACACCAATCAGTGTGATTTTCCTATAAAAAAAAATATGAAAAAAAATGAAAGGTACTACCAATTACATAGCAAGTCTTTTTACAGGGAATACAGCTACTGCTGAATCATCACCTGTTGTTCTGTTACAGTAAATTGTACCTGTGCTTGTATTATACTTTTTTGAAAACTCTTTATCTGCCTTAACGTTTGACTTGAGGCCCATTGCCTCAGCAAGTGAATTGATCATCTCTGTTCTATCCATTTTCACATCTCCTTTTTTTCCCTAAAACCAAAAAATATTTTACTCAGAAACCGTTATTTGTAAATCGGTTTCTTTTAAAAAATTGTGAAATCTCTGTGTATTTTGAAACAAAAATACCGGATCCCGATTAAGGACCCGGCACAAAATTTCAAATTTTAGTTATCATTTTATCCTATTTCATCCGCAGACAAAGCATCGTAATATCGTCAAACTGCTCTGCTTCAGCCACAAAATCATCCACATCTTTTTTCACAAGTTCCGCAAGCTCTTTTGCCGAAACACCCTTATGACTGTTAAGGCTCTTTTCAATCCTCTCAAGTCCAAAGAATTCTTCAGAACTATTTTGAGCCTCAGCAATTCCGTCTGTGTAGACGAAGATTCCACCGCCCTTAGGGATATTTATGGTATAGTCCTCATACTGCATATCCTCCATGGCTCCGCACATAACTCCATGGGGATCCTCAAGCTTTGTATAATTACCCTCGCTGTCAGATATATAGGGGTACTCATGGCCTGCACTGGAGGCAGTGATAATGCCTGAACTTATCTCCAGAATTCCAAGCCAGATAGTGATGAACATAGCTTTTTCATTATCTATTACCAGCTGGTTATTGGTATACTCCAGAATCTGTGAAGGGGTTCCTCCCGACATTGAACGCTGCTTGATTATCTCTTTTCCCTTCATCATGAAAAGAGCTGCTGGCACCCCCTTACCGGATACATCAGCAATAACAAGGGCCAGATGGTCATCATCGATTGCAAAGAAATCGTAGAAGTCCCCTCCTATGAGCTTCGCGGGATTCATGGATGCATAAAGGTCGAATCTGTCACTGTCAGGGAAATCTGTAGAAAGAGCTGAGCGCTGAATTTCTGAAGCAATATCAAGCTCCGCAGTCATACGCTCTTTTTCCGCACTGACACGGCGTATCTCCCTCATGGACCTTGCAATATCGTGCTCCATGTAAGCCATTGTATCCCGTAGATCTGCAAGTTCATTGGTGAACTTCATTTCTACTTTTTCAAAGTATCCTGTTTCCTCGGATTCATTGACTTTGTCACTTGCTGTATAAGACTGGGCTGCACTTGCAAGACCTTTGACCGGTTTGATAACGTGCTTTTCGATTATGCGGGAAATGATCAAGGCAATTAGTATAAAGGTAAGCAAAAGTGCCGGCAGGAAAAAGGCATTGAACATCATGATCTCGTCATAGAATTTCTGGACGCTGGTATCAATGGCCAAAACTCCCATGAGATTTCCGGCCTTGTCATAAACCGGCTGATAATCCGTAGCTGTAAAGCCAAGCATAGAGGAATAAGCCAGGGACATATACCAATTTGACTCCATGATCTGGACGATCTTATCCCAGCTCTCAAGATTAGCGCCATGATCCTCTATGTACTGACCGGGGATATAAAAATACTCATCAATATCACCGTCCAGCACAAGCACCAGCCTTGAATTCTCCTCATCATAGAACCCCAGGTATATATTTGAGATATTTGCAGTCTCTCTGCACTTTACCAAAAGCTCCCTGGCTTCATAATAATTGTCGTCCAAAAGCGGGAAGCAGTATTTCCTGAACTCATCCGAAAAGGGGTCTCTCCTTATTTCCTCAGGCATGTTGTTGTAGAGATCTTTTGTGGCGGCAAATACTTCCTCAAGATACTCCTGGTCCATCTGAGCCAGGGTAAAATCAGCAATTGCTGTAAGGTCAGATTTATAATTTCTAATATTGGAATAGACATAGAAACGGAAACTCATAATAAGAGTAACTATGAGCATAAAGAACATACATAGAAAAACAGCGACTAAAGCTTCTCTCTTTAGAGATTTTTTCCTTTTTCCGTCCTTTTTCATTAATGTGAAATAATCCTTTTAGGTTTATTTAACCTTTGTGAAATGCCATATTACTTTTTTAATCGTATATAATTATATCAGAAAATTGTGTATGAACATACGTAGGGAGGTTTTCAAATGCTTAATAATGAAGATAAGAAGGTTCTTGATGATATAGCTCTTTCAAAGGTCAGCGGCGGTACAGAGCCACCAAAAACAATAAAAAATGGAGACGGCGGTGACGGGCATATAAAGGATACCCCCGGTAACAACTCCAGTTCAGGTGGTCCAACTATTGTTAATAATATTTAATCATTTTTCACCCCAGTTGCATACTGGGCTAAACGTGATCAATCCGCCAGGAAGCCTTCTATAATGCCGCTTTCAAGACACACAGCTTCGCCTTCGTCTGTAGTTCCTAAAAGCATTCCAAGGTAATTCCCAGCCTCGTTAAAAAGGCCTGTTCCGGACATCCCGGGATCGACGCTGCAGTAGCACACTATCATCTCCCTGCCAAAATCCTCTGAGTAAACCGAAGGAAGCTCTACCACTCCTGCATAAACCTGGTCCTCAAGGGCATTTCGAAGGAAAATGTTCATCTCCGGAACAATCTGAGCCTTCGCCCCGGTCACCACAGGATAACCCTTTCCTTTACCGGGAAGGTCTCGTGTCCTGACTTCTAAAAGAGCCACATCAAGCTCCTTGGATTCCTTTAAGACCTTAGCTTTGGCCTTGGCCCCGTCATAGAAGGTTACTTCCACGGGATCCGCATCTGAGTCAGCACAGCCATCTAATATATGCCCTGCAGTAACTATTATCAGAGCCTTGTTACTTTTCTTAATAATATTCCCGCATCCGGACAGATCGCCACAGTCAACGGCCACATTTGAAGCCTTTATCACAGGCTCTGTTATGGGCGTTTCATCAGATAGCTTGTTTTTCCTGGCAATTCCCAGGACTGCCCCAATCACCAAAAAGATAAAAAGGGCTATAATAATGAAATTCTTTAAATTCCTTCCTTGCACCATAAAAAATAACGCCTATTTTTATACCTTAAAGCAGCTTCCGCCGATGAATTCTCTGCAAATGGAATTGCGTGGGAGCATTGAGCTGTCTACGGTAACAAAATAATCCAGGAATTTCAGGAGGCGCTTAGCCTCGTAATACTCCGGTTCATCCTTATTGATGGAGAAAAGAAGTGGCTCAGCAAAAGGCTTTATTACTGCAAGCTCATAGATCTGAGCTGAATTGAACATCTCATCTGCCCCTTCCTGGAATGGGAAAATGTTAGCTTCTTCGCCGGCTCTTACTGATGACCACATACTGATGGTTTTCTTGGCAGAAGCACCACGGGTTCTGGCATCTCTGACGATCCTACGAAGAAGACGGCCGTCAGTTGTAGCAATTCTGTTGTGGTTATCAATGTTAAGAGTTGTAAGGGCACTAATGTAAATCTTGAACTTGGACTCTGCAGGAAGAGCATAACTCATCTTCTCGTTAAGTCCGTGGATTCCCTCAATTACAAGGACATCGTTCTTGCCAAGCTGCAGGAAATCCCCGTTCATCTCGCGCTTACCAGTAATAAAGTTAAACTCCGGCATCTCAACTCTCTCACCATTAAGGAGACGTTTCATATCGCTGTTAAACCGCTCAACATCAATAGCCTCAAGGCACTCAAAGTTGTAGCTGCCATCCTCATTAAGAGGAGTATCTACTCTGTTTACGAAGTAGTTGTCCAAACTTATGGGGTGAGGAGTAAGTCCATAGGAACGTAACTGGATTGAAAGCCTGTTGGCAAAACTGGTCTTTCCTGAAGAGCTGGGGCCAGCTATCATTACAAACTTAACTTCCACCCTCTTAAATATCTTTCTTGCTATGTCAGCGATCCTACTCTCCTGAAGAGCTTCCTGAACAAGGATCATCTCGTTCATTCTGCCCTGGCAGGTTATATTGTTAAGATCGCCCACGTTTTCAATTCCCATCATGCTTCCCCAGTCACTGGCTTGCATCATGGTCTTATAGAGCTTCTCTCTTGGCTCAGAAACTATAAGTCTTCCTGGATTAGCCCTTGTTGGCAGTGTGATGAGGATACCGTCATGGTATTTCTCGATCTGAGCCTTCTCAATATATGAAGTATTAGGCAGCATATATCCATAATAATAGTCGTAAATATCGTCCATCTTATAGATATTGATCTCAGAACTTCTTCTGTAGCGGAGAAGTGAAACCTTATCAAGCATACCCTGCGTCTTAAAGATCTCAATGGCTTCGTCCAAAGGATAAACCTTCTTGGTAATCGGAATACCCTCTACCACGATCTCAGTAAATCTGTCCGCCACCTTTCTGACCATATCCTTGGTCACGGAAGTCTCTCTAATGGTGCAGTAAATACCATTTCCTATAGCAAACTCCACCTTAGTCCTGGACATAGCCTCAGGTCCCACCACATCATGAATAGCCTTGATAAGGATCATGATGGCAGTCCTTCTCATGGTCTTGTGACCAATATTGTCTGCGTAGGTTATAAAGGACAACTCTCCATCCTTCTTCACAGACTTCATAAGCTCCCTGATCTTGCCATTATAAATAACGGCAGCTATCCTTGAACTATACTGATTCTGGTACTCCTTAGCAATAACCTCGAAGGAAGTACCCTTTTCATATTCCTTACTGGTTCCATTGATAGTAACAACTGGCATATTCTGTCCTCACTGTTGTTTATATAATGCTAAAACCATATCGATATCAATTATTTCCTGCTTAATGGCATCAGTTCTCTCTTTATGAGCATCCTCATCAAGGCTCTTCAAGATAGATTGGGCCACTTCTTTTCCATGAGCCAGGAAATCCTTTAAGAGCGGATCCTTTCTCAGAATATTATGTTCCCCGTATCGGTTGCATATTCTCAGAATCGACTCGTCATCCACCTGTGAAAAGAGCTGTCGAGCCCTCTCCAGGCCACTGGCCGGGACAGCCACTGCCGCCTGCTCATCCCCTGTCTCAGGTCCTGCAATCTGCACCCGCATGGGGAAATAATACTTCCCATCTTCATACACAATGCGCTCGTCCAGGATTACATAGCCTTTATCACGAAGGTACTGCCTGAACTCCGGTATATCTGACTGAGGCTGAAGAACCGCAACTCTGATTCCAAGGGCCCTTAAATCCTTTTTCTCCAGGATACTTATCATGAGCTTTCCGCCCATTCCGGCGATAACAAGGGCATCTGCTTCCCCCTCGTTAAGCTCTGATAGTCCGTCTGAGAGTCTCACCTGTGCTTTTCCCTGAAGGCCGAACTCTGCAATGTTGCTCTCTGCCATGGACAGTGGTCCTTTCCGGACATCCATGGCAATTGCAGATTCCGCAATACCACGCTGAACCAGATAAATGGACACATATCCGTGGTCACAGCCCACATCAGCAACGCACCTGAACTTATCCAAAGTCCCAACACAGGCCGTGCCTGAGGTGCTAGCCACCTCGAAGCTCATACCGCCCAGCATTTCTGCATCTGTCACAAGTCTTTCAGACATCCTTACAGCAACAGATGCATCCGGAGCCTTACCATGCAATTCTTCCTGTGTCTTACCCATATCAATCAAGGTAATCCTTGAGCTTACGGCTGCGGCTAGGATGACGAAGCTTTCTCAGTGCCTTTGCCTCGATCTGACGAATACGCTCACGGGTTACGTTAAACTCTTTTCCTACTTCTTCAAGAGTACGAG
Organism: uncultured Butyrivibrio sp.; assembly: GCA_947169985.1. GTDB lineage: Bacteria > Bacillota > Clostridia > Lachnospirales > Lachnospiraceae > Butyrivibrio. The sequence goes on from CAMVRW010000052.1 coordinate 9,964, forward strand.
CTCTTCCGTCATCAAGACCGAAACGAAGACGAAGAACCTTCTGCTCACGCTCTGTAAGAGTGTCAAGAACCTCAACCAGCTGCTCCTTAAGGAGTGTGAAAGCTGCTGCATCAGCAGGTACAGGAACATTATCGTCCTGAATGAAATCACCAAGATGGCTGTCTTCCTCTTCACCGATAGGTGTCTCTAAGGATACAGGCTCCTGGGAAATCTTAAGGATCTCACGAACACGCTCTACAGGAAGGTTCATCTCTTTTGCTACTTCCTCAGGAAGAGGCTCACGACCAAGCTCCTGGAGAAGCTGACGGCTTACACGGATGAGCTTGTTGATGGTCTCAACCATGTGTACAGGAATACGGATAGTCCTTGCCTGGTCAGCGATAGCTCTTGTAATAGCCTGTCTGATCCACCATGTAGCATATGTGGAGAACTTAAATCCCTTACGGAAGTCAAACTTCTCAACAGCCTTGATAAGACCAAGGTTACCCTCCTGGATAAGGTCAAGGAACAGCATTCCTCTTCCAACATATCTTTTGGCGATACTTACAACGAGACGAAGGTTTGCCTCTGCAAGGCGCTTCTTAGCCTCATTTCCCTCGTAGATGATCTGGTTGAGCTCTTTTTTCTTAGCCTCTGAAAGCTTTGTATCCTCGGCAAGAGTCTTTTCTGCCTCAAGGCCAGCCTCCATCTGCTTAGCGAGCTCGATCTCCTGATCAGCTGTAAGAAGGGGCACCTTACCGATTTCCTTAAGGTACATTCTCACAGGGTCTTCGATGCTGATTCCATCAGGAACTGACAGGTCAATATTCTCCATATCAACCTCATCTTCGTCAGTAAGGACCATATCGTCATCATCAGGGATAACATCATCATCAGTATCAGAAACTCTAAGGACATCAATTCCTGAGTTCTCTAAAACCTCAAGGACATTGTCCATCTGTTCCTCATTAAGACCAAGCTCTGCAAAGAAATCGCTGATCTCAGCATACTCAAGAACGTTTTTCTTCTTCTTTGCAAGGGCAAGGATTTCCTTTACCTTCTGGGCAAAAAGCTCTTTTGTAGCCTCATCAAG
>CAMVRW010000053.1 GCA_947169985.1 uncultured Butyrivibrio sp.
AAGCAAAAGAGCTGAAAAAAGTCCGTCTTTACAGGAGCACAGGGTATACATGACAATTGTTGGGAAAACGCCGTAGAAGGCCAGCCAAAAGATCCTCCATCTCTTCCCCGCACCCTTCCTTTGAAGGTATGTGACCACGTAAGCAAATATGGCCGTGATCACCAGCATCTGAAGAAGAATATATGCAAATATTCCCACATTCCAGGATCCTGTTACCTTATGGAAAAGAGCTATGATCCCTCCAAGAAGCAAAACGTGCAGCAAAGGATGATGTGTGGTGAAGGTCCTTGTCAGCACCTCATTAAGCTCATCCTGAGCATCATACACAAAAAAGCCCGGGAACTCAGCCAGAAGAACAGGAATCCCAAGCAGCGCCATTAAGCCCCAGTTTGTAAGAAAATCCCTGGAACCCACCGATATTTCTTTTGCCGTATTATCAGGAAGGCTGATGAGGCCAAAAAGCTTGCCCTTGCCATTTCTGGCGCTCTCGTAGTTCCTCCACACGTGCCTTGTATCCACTGTGATGATGATGAAAAAAGCTGCCATCACAAGGAGGGCGTTCTGATCACTAAGGTTCAGAGCATCGCCACTTTCAAGCTGATAACCAAACACCAAAAATATTCCTGATAAAATGCCAAACAAGCCTGACATAAGCCAGGCCAGATTGTTGCTATTATTCTTTTTCTTTTCCATCACGGGTCGTCTCCCGAATCACAAACTGCGGATTCTTATTTTGGGAAATATACAATCTTCCCAGGTATTCTCCTATCATGCCCAGCATGAGCATTATCATTCCCCCCATGAAGATTACTGCGCTCATCAGTGCAGCGTAGCCCATAGGCGCAATAGGATAAACAAACTTCTTGATGATAGTATAAACTCCGTACAAAAATCCCAGGATAGCGAAAACACAGCCTGATACTGTAGCAATCCTAAGAGGCTTTATGCTGAAGGCAGTAAAGCCGTTTATCCAAAGTCCAAAGAGTTTTGCCAGGTTGTATCCGCTCTGGCCAATCTCCCTGCGTCTGTGGTTAACATCAACATTGACTATGCGCTTGGTGGTCCTGAGCACAAGGCCAATAACGTATGGGTATGAGCTCTCATACTTGATCATCTCATCCACGATGAATCTCTTCACCCCAAAGTAACTGGAAACATAAAGGTCCTTGGGCTTTCCAAGCATCACTGCAGCCATCCACTCATTCATGGCAGTTCCGAAATTTCTGAAGAGATTGTGCTGCTTATGCTCATATCTGGCATAGACTGCATCAGCCCCATCCTCAAGAGCCTTGATGAGCTTTCCTGCTTCATTTGCAGGAGTCTGGCCATCATCGTCAAGGCAGATCACGTAGTCTCCCCTGCTGGCGTTAAGTCCAGCCATTAAGGCCGCATGCTGACCGAAATTCTTAGCAAGGTTTATGCCAAGAAGCCTGTCGTCATTTCTTCCCTCAGACAGCTTCTTTATAGCTCCCCAGGTGTCATCAGGGGAACCATCGTTGACCAGGATTATTTCATATTCGTAAGAGTCCATGCCCTTCATGGTCTCATCTATTTCTTCTATGACTCCGCCAATAGAAACTTCTGATCTATAGCAGGGGATCACATAGCTTATAAGTTTACCGTTCATTAAGCCACCTCACAGTACCATTTCCATCATTATCATATCATCTTTTGTGCCATCGCTGCATACTACACCGGCAACGTCCTCTGTCTTTACAAAACCGGCGTGTTCGTAGCTCCTGATAGCCGGGGTATTGTAGGTGAAAACCCTGAGAATGAGCTTTTTGAGCTTCATCACATCTCTGGCGTACTCCACTGCAAGCTCAGCTGTCTCATCACCATAGCCCTTGCCGATGGCATCATCTTCTCCAATAAGGATACCATACTCGGCGGATCCGGCTTCGAGGTCAATATCCCTGAAATAGACGCTGCCTACAGGTCTCATATCAGCGGCGTTTTCACAGATCATGAACTGGACCACCTTACCTGTATCGATCATGGTCTCCTTCCATTTTCTTTGCCCCTCCAGGGTGAACTTTTCTCTATATATGAAGTTCTTTTGTATCCTGTCCTTATTTCTCCACTCCACGATAAGGGGGAAATCCTCTTCCTCCATAAAGCGCAGGGACAGTTTTGGTCCTTTTTTAAGGTATTTCTTTTCACTCATAAAAATCCAACTTTCAAAACACTTAGTCTGTTGCCGAAACCTTATAAACCATAAAGGCATCAGTAACCTGGTCAGTCTTTTCTACTGTAACCTCCTGACCTTTTTCTCTATAATACTCCGAAATCCAGGATACGTCAGAGGTTTCCTTAGCTACCACATACACCTTATCCTGCAAAAGAGCCTTTTCCATGGATTCAAAGCCATTGTTCCCAAGCTTATCGTAGTAAAGAGGACTCTTTGAAGCCCATCCTCCCATGATATCATGGTTTGACTCACTGTTATCAACACGGCTGAACATCTTCTCTGAGAAGGTTCTCTCAGTGCCCTCTAAAGCTGACACGCTGGTGTACACATCCACAAAGTAGAAGTTATCCCTGTTCTCGTCAAAGTAATCATATAAAGCGTCGTAGTGCTGTCGCATCTTATCACGCTCAGCCATCTCATCCCTCACAACCATCAGCTGATTAGGAACAAACATGATAGCTATGATGGCAGAAATAACAAGTGGTATGAAAATATTGATCCTGCCCTTTCTTTCCCTGTCCACGATCATTCCGAAAAGAACTGCTATCTCCATTATATACAATGGATGAGTGATCCTTATGGGATCCCTTCCCCTGACCATGATATAAAGCCAAAGGCTGGATCTGCAGGCAAAAAGCAGCGCCAGCGAGCCGATAGTAAGGAGCCTTGTCTTCTTATCCTTATCGGGCATATAGATAAGCAGAACCCCAAGATAAAGCACCGCCGTTATCACATTGAAGGGAGCATCTGTCATTGGGTACTCATAGCTCTTTTGAAAAGCCACATGCCTTAACCTGTACAGATAAAGAGGAATACTCTTCAAAAGCTTCTCCACAAAAGGAGTCTTGTCGGTATTCAGGCTGTCTGCATACTTTGCCACATCCCAAAGGACCTTGGCATCAATCTCCTCGTCTATTCCAAAATTATAGTTTTCCAAAAGCTTCTGCTGAGCTTCTGAAAGGCCAATGCTGTCGTAGAAAGCCTTATTCCCCTGATATTCCGGTATGTACTGGAAGTCATAAAGCTCAGTCCTTGCATCAAAAAAGTCATTGAAGCGCTTCCACTCAGGTGATGAATAGGCAATCCTGTTAACCGCCAGCGAGATCACAAGCCCCAGAACTATCAAAACGCAGAGCTTTGCATATTCCCTGAAAAGAGCCTTCTTCTCCCCATACCGTGATATCTGAACGGATCCGTCGTAATATCCCTTGATCTCTGTCCTTGAAAAACACCACTTTATAAGTATCCCCACTCCAACTATGGGAAGGGTTAAAAGAAGCATCTCCGACCTTATAAGAAATGCCACAATGATCAGCGCTCCTGCGAGAATGAAGTCTCTCTTTTCCCCATCCTTATGGGTCATAACAAGAAACGCAGCAGTAGCTGACATAAGTCCACATATAAAGGTGTACTGTACAAAGAGGAAATGCGCTCCCACTGCACCTATCATGAAAAAGAATATGCTAGCTGCAGCGTAGCTCTTGTAGAGCTTATCCTCGCTAAGGTCGAGAGCTCTTTTCACAATAACAAATACACAAAAATACTGACAGAAACATAAAAAGATGCCATACCAGTCAAGGCCTCTGTAAATCCTGTAAAACAGGGAAATAAAGGCGCTAATGGGATACAGCATCTGAATATTGTGTCCGGCGGGAGTCCCTGTGTAGATTCCTGCCAGAATATCTTTCATGGTAACGTCGTCGTTTAAGTCAAAGTAATAATCCCCAAAAATTCCCGCAAGTAAAATGATCGCCAAAACCAGCGCGGCAGATACTATGTAGTTCATCTTAAGGGTTTGTTTTTTCATGAAACAACTCCGTTTATGTGAATTTATAGTACTCCTTAACTCTTGTAACTACTTCATCAAGATCGTCATTTGTAAGCTTATAGTACATAGGAAGACGAAGAAGTCTCTCGCTTTCCTTAGTAGTGTACTTATCCTCTCCGTGGAACTCACTATAGATAAGTCCTGCCTTTGAGGAATGAAGCGGAACGTAGTGGGAAGCGGGAAGAATATCATTTGACATAAGATACTCTATAAGTCCCTTCCTCTCCTCGAAGTCCTTACACTTAATATAGAACATGTGGGCATTGTGAACGCACTCTTCAGGTACGTAAGGAAGCTCAATAAGTCCCTTCTCCTCAAGAGGCTTAAGTGCCTCATAGTACCTGTTCCAATGATCCATTCTGTCGTTGTTGATCTCATCAGCCATCTGAAGCTGAGCATAGAGATAAGCTGCATTCATGTCACTTGGAAGGAATGAAGAACCTGGCATTATCCAGCTGTACTTATCTACCTTTCCAAGCTTATAGAGGGTTCTGTTGGTTCCCTTCTCTCTTATGATGATGGCGTTATCTACGAAGGTCTCATCCCTCATAAGAAGGGCTCCGCCCTCTCCCATGCTGTAGTTCTTGGTCTCATGGAAGCTGTAATTTCCGAAGTCTCCGATGGAACCAAGGGCCTTTCCCTTATAGGTAGACATTACGCCCTGAGCTGCATCCTCAATAACAAAGAGATTATGTCTCTTTGCAATATCCATGATTGTATCCATCTCACATGCCACTCCGGCGTAGTGCACAGGAACGATAGCTCTTGTCTTAGGAGTGATTGCTGCTTCGATCAGGTTCTCATCGATGTTCATGGTATCAGGTCTGATGTCCACAAATACCACCTTGGCTCCACGAAGTACAAATGCGTTGGCTGTTGAAACGAATGTGTAGGAAGGCATGATGACCTCATCCCCCTCCTTGATGTCGCAAAGGATAGCAGACATCTCAGTAGCATGGGTGCAGGAGGTTGTTAAAAGAGCTTTTGTACAGCCTGTCTTTTTCTCGATCCACTCGTTAGCTTTTGCTGTGTATGGTCCATCGCCACAGATCTTCTGGTTCTCAACACACTCTTTTATGTACTCAAATTCATGTCCGGTATAAGGTGGTACGTTAAAGTTTATACGCATAATCTTCTCCTCAATCCTTCTTCTTGAAAACGATCAGCTTACTAATGATATAGTTGAGTACGATAACCACAAAGGTTGAACCCAGCTTTACAGGCATCTTCGGGAATCCCATAAGTGTAATGAAAATGAAGATAAGAACATCCTCAACCACAAGGGTAAACAGTCTTCCCAGTGTAAATGATCCTGCCTGCTTCAAAAAATCCTTCTTAGTCTCAACCTTTCCGTCAAATACCCAGGTTCTGTTGGTAAAGAACTGGAAAGCCACGCAGATAACCCAGTCAATTGAGTTATTTACTATCTCGTTGAGGTGCATCACACTGTCCATGAACCAGAACAGGAAAATGCTCAAAAAGAAAGTCAGTCCTCCGAAGAAAAGGTACAAAAGAGCCTCTTTATACTTCTTGTAAAAAGGTTCGAAAATATTTAAAACAGGAAGAGACATTATCCTGTCAAAAATATCTTTTTTCTCAGTGTTTTCCATAATGCTTTGTTACTCCTTACTTCATTCGCCTTTGGCGGTGTAAACTATAAATCTGTCACTCTCAAAGACCATATTATAATCTTGATAGTTCATATAGTCCACCAAAATATCTAATTTTTTTTCTATGTTGGCGTAATCTGACATGTCTTTTCCCAAAATAACAGTAGGATACTGCTCTTTAGAGACTGCCAGATTCTGAAGTTGAAGGTCGAATTTTTCCACGGAGTAACTGTCAAGGTCAGGCCAGACTGTATCAATGGCAGGTTCCAGATCAAAGATATAAGCAAGGCCCGGAACTCCCCCAAAGAGAATTGCCTTATCCTCCAGCAACTCTTTTTCCAAAAGAACTGCATACAGCTCATCCAGGGTTTCCGCATTATACTGTGGGGGAGCCATGGAGCGGACCTTAGGGATGCTGCACTTTGCAGCCCTTGGCTGACCATCCATTCCGTCTCCAAAGGCAAAACAGAAATGGAAGATGATTCCCTGCACCAGTACCACTGCAATGACCATAGTCACCATGCCCTGCCAGGAAAAGTTGAAGTCTTCCTCTCCAAGCCTTTGCATGAGCCTTCTGAAAAGCCAGAGGACAACAGGTGCTACCACAAACAAGTTGTTGATTACAGGATAGGTATAGTTGTTGCTTCCAAGAGGTGTTATAAGAAGGATCAGTAAAATCGCAAAGGAAAGGGTCTGCTCTTCCTTACTTCCGTTAAGGATTCCAATGCTTCCAACGATTGAAAAGATCAGCCCGATGATCACCAGCATCATGGCTGCCTGGAATACCGAGTCGTAGTAGTGGTAGTTTCTTGTAAATACTCCGTCCGCAAAGTAGTATCTCACAAGGATAAGGAGCCCTGCTATGAACAGAAACTTCTTTATCATAGTGTATTTACCGGGAAGAAGTTTAAACATCACAATTCCTGCTGCTACGCATGGGATCATGATGAGCATGTCTTTTGCCGTAGTAAGATAGGCGCTGATAATGGAGCTTACCATGCCTGATGCAGTGTAGTCCGAAGCTCCGCTGGTCATGCCAAAGAGGCTTCCTATCATACCAAAGTAGGCTCCGGGGCCATATTTTGCAGTAACTAACAAGTATGGAAGCAAAAGCCCCAGGAAATATCCCCCAATGCACATAAGGGTCTTTTTAACAGTTTCTATAAACCTGCCCCCAGTGATCACATCAAAGAACCAGAGCACCAGGATCATTCCAGCTTCCACTATGTTGGGGAACCTCACCATGACGTTCAGCCCCAGGAAAAATCCCGCAAGAGGAAGGTACCTGTTTTGCTTATCCCACTCAAACATACCTGCCAGAAGGAAAAGAGTTCCCAGTGTGAAGAACAGGTAAGAGAGGTAATTGTACATTATGACTCTCGGGCACCAGCAAAGGCTCTCTGCAATGAACTCTCCGATAAAGATCATCCATCCGGGCATCCATCGCTGAAGCAGGTAGTACGGAACCAGGGCGATGATGCTGATAACAAAGCTGCAGTATACTGACATGCCAAGCATTGTGCCAGCTCCCGGAAGCCTCATGATGGTGCTTCCCACCACGTTACTTAAGAACGTAGATAGCGCCCACATGGGATCAACTGCACTGAAGTACTCATAGTTTGATAGCCCATAGGTGGTATCTGCTATATTAAGCCCCTGGTTAAGCCCTATAAGTGGGTACAACAGAAGGACCACAGGGAAAAGAAATTTCTCCAGTGGAGCCTGAAATCTCTTTAGATTATAAAAATAACTCCTGATATTGCTCAGCATAATGCCTCGTCCAGTTCTCTTATCTTCTTGAAAAGCCATGTATCATGTAAGACTCTTCCAACATATTCAAAGATCATTTTCCTGATCCAGTCCACAAATATTCCTGCCACAAAAACTATAAGGACAGACAACAGCGCATGCCATGCAAACAGTGGCACGCTGTGATATGGTATCTCCCCAATAAAGTGCTCAAGCCACTCCACCCATCTGTCCTTGATCTCCTCATGCATGTGAAGAAGATAAACACCAAAGGTCAGAGGCCCTATAGCCCTTACCACATCTGCAGCCCTGTCTTCCCTCATCTTGTAAAACCTGAAAAATGAGAAAAGTCCCAGAGACGCTGTAAGTGTAAATATGAAATTAAAATGGTAGGGCACTGTTGAGTAGTGAACAAGCCCGCCCCAATTAAGGTTTATGTAATAGAGCGAAATGCTCATGGTTGCGATGATACCACAGGAGATCAGGTACACGAGAGCGCTTCTTGTGGCGTCATAAAAAAGCGAAACATCATACTTCCTGATGTATGCAGCAATAAGATACAGGCAGATAAACCAACCAAAGTCATATCCATACCTGTCAGTAGCAAGAACAACCGGTACAAAGCTCTTTATAACGCTAAACCAGATGAGAAGTCCTACTATCACTGCCTTTAGCTGCTTTCTTGATAGCTTTTCCGCAGCAGCATTCATGACAGGTGCCAGAATGTACATGATAACGTAGGCAGTAACAAACCAATAATGCTCAGAAGAAATCGGGAATACATACTGGGCAAGCTTATATACTGAGTTATTGCTCTGAAGCACGTAGGTTCCAACAATCATCATTGCAACAGAAACAAGGATGGTATAGAAATACACCTGACAAATAAGCTGAAGGATTCGACTTGGCTTTACCTTCCCCTTTGAGAGAAAGTATCCGCTTATAAGAATATAGGTGTTGACTCCGGGAATGCAAAAAGCCTGAATAACCGCGGCAAATATCTGGGAGCCTCTGGCAGGAAGTCCCAGCTGCAAAAGAGCATCGGAGTGAGTATTAAAATGAAGCGTAATGATCATGAGCATTGCTATGATCCGCAAAAGCTCAAAGCTTGGATTTCTCTTTTGTGTTTGTACTTCCCCCGTACCTTCCATAAATCCTCCCAAAAAACAGTTACTTTAATGTAGCCTTACCATCTCCGATGCTGTAGATCATGTCGCACTTCTCAATGGTCTGAAGCCTGTGGGCAATAATGACAAGAGTCTTTCTTCCATGGAGTCTGTTGATGGAATCCATGATGGCTGCCTCAGTATCATTGTCCAGAGCAGATGTCGCCTCATCTAAAACCAGAACCTCAGGGTCCTCAAACAGAGCCCTGGCAATACCGATCCTCTGACGCTGTCCGCCTGAGAGACGGATGCCTCTTTCACCGATCTGTGTGTCGAGACCCTCCGGAAGCTCTTTTACAAACTCATCAAGAGCTGCCTCCTTAAGCGCCTGCCATACCTTGGCATCATCTATCTCCTCATCAGGCACGCCAAATGCCACGTTCTTCCTGATGGTTGAGTCTGTCATAAAAATAGTCTGTGGAATATATCCAATGTTCTTAAGCCATCCGGTGTAGTTGGTGTTTACATCAACTCCGTCAGCCAGTATCCTTCCCTCTTCAGGGGCAAGAAGTCCCAAAAGAACATCCACAATAGTGGTCTTTCCTGCTCCGGAGGTTCCAACGATACCTACGCTCTTGCCAACAGGGATTTCCATAGTGGCCTTATCAAGAATAAGCTTGTCAGTATTTGGATACTTGTAGGTAATGTTCTCCATCCTGATGGTATTGCGAACAGGGAGCTTTTCCACGCTAACCTTTGTGCGGTAATCATCGCTGTTATAGTTAATGGACTGGTCGTGGATCTCAGATTGGAGATTGTCACTGACATTGTCCAAAAATGGCTCAAAATAAGCTATTGAAGTAAGATAGTTGTTGATCCTGTTAGCACTTGGAAGAAGTCTTGCTGCTGCAGCTGCCAGGACGGTGAGCTGTGGAAGCAGGGATGTAAGGCTGGTTCCTGCAGCCATTACTGCCAGCATGTATCCGATCATTCCTGCTATGGCAATGGTCTCAATAAGAAGTCTTGGAGTTGAGTTGTAAAGGTTGTACTTCTGAACTGCATTTACATAACCTGCTCCGCAGTCAGCGTAACCATTAATAAAATAGTTCTCCTTATTGGCAACCTTGATCTCCTTGATACCTGTAACTGACTCATAGATCCACTTGTACAGTCCGCTGTAGTAGTCCTGGTTGTCCTGTCCGGCCTTTACCATGACTGGCTTGATGAAAAATTTAATGACAAGAAGAACGATAACAAGAAGAACCGCTATGGTAATTGTCATCTGCGCATCCTGGCTAAGAAGGATAGCAACGAGGCATACGAAAACTATGATCTCACTGATAAGCTGAAGACAGCTTAGAATGAGCGCATAGAGGTTGTTTACGTCAGAAGTGATGTTTCTTTGGATTACTGTGGTATCAGCATTTAAGTAATACTCATAAGGTCTTTGCATGAAATTGATCATCATGCGCCTTGAAGTGGCAAACTGATTGGTATAAACGAATCTTAATTGAACAACATTCATGAAATACAGGAAGATGTTCTTTATTACAAATACCAGTATCAAAGACACCATGATAAGTGCTGCCAGCTGGGTTGTACTGCTTAAGTGGAACAGGTTGTATATACCTGAAAGGAGCTTACTCTCCTCCACTTTCTGGGGATCAATGACCACCTGCATTACCGGTGCGATCATGGCAATTCCCAGTGATTCAAGCACACCACCTATAAGCATCAGCACCACAATGCCTGCCATCTGTCTCTTCTGCTTCCCATCAAGAAGCACCTTGAGTTTACTGTAGATCTTTCGCATTTAAAAATATTCCTTCCGGGGCAGCTCCTGCCCTTAACTGTTTTTTCCTCTGATCACATCCCTGTAGAACCACAGTAGCCTGTAGTAAATATAGAAGAAAAGATGTGACTTCATCTGGAAGCCAACCAGCTTCTTCTCCTCTGGATGGATCTTCTCTATATAATATGGATTATTCTGAAATTCAGGAAAGGTTTCCTTCATTTCTCTGCCAAGCTCCTTTGTAAAGCTGTAGCAGTTCTTTATCTTATACCTTTTTGGCATGGCTGAGAACAGGGTATTTATATAGAAAAGAACTGTGTACTGAAATTCAATCTCATCACTGAACCTGTCAAAATAGCCATTGTCCTTAGCTTCTTTCACTATCATCCTGCCAGCCACCATGCGATCTTCCAGGTTCTTTCTGGAAATGCTGTGAACAGTGGAGGCATCGTGCTGATAATAGAAGTAAAGTGGTTCTTCTATATATTCAAAGTGCTTTGACCTGGTCATCCAGGTATTGCTTACTGCGTTGTCTTCGTAAAAAATGTTCTCAGGAAATACGCTTAGCTTTTCGCTTGTTCCGGGCTTATAATCCCCAAGGATCAGTTCCCTTCTGTAGACCTTCACCACAAGGCTTCCGGTCTCAATAAGAAGCCTTTTATACTTCTCCGTATCCATTACTCCGGTCTGGGAAAAATTGTTATTATGTACTATCTT
>CAMVRW010000054.1 GCA_947169985.1 uncultured Butyrivibrio sp.
GAAAGCTCTTTGCCTTCGTAAGGGTGAATTCCGCCCGTAAAAGTACCTCTTGCCATTTCTCCCAACCTTCCTACTTTTTTTCATATTGACAAAGTGGGCCAGATGCAAAATCTGACCCACATCATCACTACCTATTATACTCGTTTTTGCCAAAAAAATGATGATTAACATCAATTTTTTTCAGCAAATAATTGACCAAAATATGGCATTTACAATACGTAATTAACTGAATCAGTTTTTAGAATAGCAAGTACTTTTTTCTTGTTATTCAAAATCCTGTCTTCCATCAGAGACACGAAATCATTAAGTTCCGTAGGTCTGTAGTCCTTAACGCTGTCATAGACAGGCCTTAATCTCTTTTCAACCATATTTCTGAAGGCAAAAAGGAACCTCTTGTTGCTATCAATTCTCCTTTGCTTCAAAAGAGCCATCTCTTTATCGGAAAGATTCTCCTCATATTTAGCATCAACGTATTCCTTTTGCACCTTTCTAAGTTCCTGGTAGGAAAGTTTGAATTCTTTGCCCTCGGCAGATTCATCCTTGAAGTAATCAGCAAGTTCTTCTTCCATCTTTTTACAATTTTTACTCATTTTGCTTTCAATATACATAAAGGTGATCTGCTGCCCGGCTTCTTTGATAAGCTGCTCCCATTCTGCCTTCTCCTGGGGTGAGTGCTTCTTGATTGCATGAAGCTCCTTCATCCTTGGCCAGATAGCTACTACTTTCTCTGCTTTTTTGCCATGTAGGTATTCCTTATGGACCGTTCCATCCTTTTCCGTAACATCAATCTGGTCAAAGTAATCCCAGGAATGATATTTTTCGGAATCGCTAAGGGCGTCGAATACAGGTATTTCTCCCCTGTTGTTATGATAATTGGCCAGGTCAAGATCAGGAGAGATCAGCTTGGACATCTGAACAATTTCATTTCGCTCAAGTGTGTCTTCCTCGTACATATCGCAGAAAGCATCAAGGAACTCCTCCTCAAGCTTTAATCGCTTTTCCTCGCTCACCTTCTCCGTAACAGCTTTCTGATAATTATCAAACTTAACCCCAATGGAATACATTTTTTGCAGTTTCACTTCAAACAGTTCGTAAAGCCGCTCCCAGCTCTCCTCAGCGTAATTCATGGAGGCGGTAGCAGAAAGATCGGACAAGGTTGAAAATTTTCCGATGCAATCAAAGAAGCCTATGTCATCTGAAAAATCCATTAAAAAGCTGCCCATTTCCTCCTTCATGGTCTTATAATAATCGAACTTTTTCAGCTTATTCTTGTCGAGAATATCCTCCTTCTTTAAATCCTTATAGGTCTTATACTCAGAATATTCCTTATTCCATTTGATCATTTTCTTGTGAGCATCAGCAAAAAGCGCTTTGGTTTCTTTACCTTCCAGATGTTCCTTCACATCCATATAGACGCGCATCTGCCCCTCCCTAAAGGCATCAAGCTTTTGGGGATCACGAATTGTCTTCCTGATCTCCTCCTTATCTATACTCCTGTAGGTCATGTATGTCTGCTCAATTACAGTCTTTGGTGTCTCATCGGAAATGCCCGTCGGAATATTTAAGAGCATTTTATTAACAGGATCAAATGTCACCTCTTTCCCATGGAGCTCTAAATCTGTAACACGAACCCTGTCTATGATCTCTAAGGCATCTTTAAGTGACTCTATGGCACCATTAAACTCATTCAAAGAATTCTCAAGCCTCTGCTGACACTGGGAGAAGTTAATGAGCTCCTGAGGCAGCTTAAATCCTACTTCCTGTGCCTTTAAAAGAGCTACAAATATGCGTTCACCGGTATTCTCTTCCCCACCAAGTTTAAGCACCACTTCAAGCTCTTTTGTAAGCTTATCCTTCATTTCTTTCTTTTTCATATCAGGCAGAGAATTGTAATCGTTTTTATCCCCATCAAGAGCGATGAAAGCCTCAAGGAATTTTACGAAATCACCCGAAAATCCCTTAAAAGCAGCAGCCATCATCTTGACGATGTTATCAACCTTGCCTGATGAAAACCAACCCGTTGCGCTATTGTCAAGGGTAGTACAGTTTCCATAATCCAAAACCGTAGCGAAGTCCTTGTTGATCATAATATTACCGGCGTGAAGATCTCCATGATGGAAATACATATGTTTACTGACGCTTGTAAACAGCGCATCCTGAATCCAGGTCTCCACCAGTTTTTCCATATTCTTTTGGCACTTCTCTGCCTCTATGAGCTTGTCCGCTATCTTCTTTCTTATTTCAGTATGCCGAGGAAGATCTTTTATGGACATGGTGTAACGCTTATCAGCCGGTCCAACCAGACTGTCAAACTCCTTTATGCTGCTTAATGAAAGTTCTTTCAGTTCCTCAATATAGCGGTCGGCAGTAACGCCCTCAGCCTTATCCATTACAAGATAGTTCTTGCCCGAAGGAATGGTGGTGGATATCTTTACGGAATGCACCTTAGGATCCTTGGTGTAAGCTTTTTCTCCCATATTGGCATTCTTGATCTCATTGCCAAAATCCAGCTCCTCTACGATCTTGTTGTAATGGGCATTGAAGGATGACAGCATAACTCCTGTCTCATCGGTCTGAGTAGCACACTTTTCTATAAATCTTTTTTCCTGAGTAAGGCGCTCCAAATTGACGTCTGGGCGCATGATCTTAACAACCACCTGCTCTTTGCGCCGGCCCTTTTGTCCCTCATAGGTTACATTGCAAAGGAAGGTCTCAGCTATGGATGCTGCACCAAGGCTCCTTACCTTTTCGATGGATGTTACTTTCTCCTTCTTCTTTTTATTCAGAAGATTATCATTGGCGTTTCTCTTAAGCTCTGCAAGCTGCCTGTCAACATACTCAGTAGGAATAGGACGAAGTCCTGACTTAACAACGCTGAGGGCAGGCATGAACTGCTTCATAAGCATGTGCTCAGGAATGCCCTGGAAGAGCTTTTGCATGATAGGGCCTGCACCTTTAAGCATTGATGCAAAGAAGATAGCTCCCTTTTCTCTTCCTCTGACACCTTTCTGAGTGGGTTTTAAGTCTTTTATCAGATAGGACATCATGAAGCGTCTCTGGGACAGCGGAGCTTCCCTGTAATAGTCCTTGATGACCTTGTATAGAAACTTACCCTGTCCGTTGTTCATGTCAAATACAGAGTCACGAATGTTCTGAAGCTTCTCCTTATCCGTAAGCTCCTGCTCCTTAGGGATGATCTTTTCTCTCTCTTCTTCAGTCATCATGTTATTGATGATGTACATAAGAACATCATCCTCAGGAACAAGGCCTCCAGTCCTGCTGCCAAACAGGTCATCTGCAGCTTCGCTTACCATATCCGTTATGTGGACATCACCTTCTCCAATGGCTTTTTCAAGGATCTTGTCTGAGTTCTGAAGATGCTGTGCCATCTCCTTGCTATTTAAAATGTCTGCGACTTCCTTTTCAGTCCAGCCTTCGTCTTTTTTACCAAGGTGCTCAAAGGCGCCAAAAATACTATCAAGGAATTGTCCTGAAATGGTAGACATAAGTATAGCCTCAGGTCCTGACAGCTCCCTTGATATCTCATTCATTACGCCCTTACCGGGGTTCCTGTTAGCTCTCTGATTAAGGAGCATAGTAAGGAGAGATACCTTGCCTGACAGAATCGTTCTCATCCTGTCAGCTGCAGGAACCTCATTACCCTTTTTGTCAAAGAGCTTCTCCATGGAGATCAGATCAGAAAGGAGTGAAAAGACATCTTCTGCCTCCTTACTCCAATGCTTCTCACTGGTATCTATTTCCTTTTTAAGCTGAGCGGTGCTGGTCATGGCTACAGCCCTGTCATACTCGTCTCTTTGTACTTCATCCCTTTCCAGGTACTGTTTAGCTACAGACTTATCAAGATTCTTGTGCTCAGCTTTCTTTTCTTCTAAGTATTCATCTAACTTTTTCTCTTCCTCACGGGCCTTGTCCTGGATATCAAGAGTTCTCTTTTCCAGCATGCTTATCTCAGGCAGGTACTTGGCAACAAGCGCATTCTTTGCCATGGTAACTTCCTGTATCTTCTTGTCATTCTTGCCCTTTTTATTAGTTTCTGCCAGTTCAGTGAGCTGCTTATCATAGACCTTAGTTTCCTTTGTCAGGCGATTTTTGTGGATACGGATAGATTCTGCTATTCCTTTTACCTGCATCCATTTTTTCTCAACGGAAGCCTTCCTGCTCCTATAACTCCAGTCAGTTTTCGGGTCGTATTCAGGAACTATCTCCTTTTCCCTGGTAGCCTGCTCTAAAGCCATGGTGTACAGAGTCATGCCCGGAAGCTTTTCAAGTTCCTCTCTTGAGATATCCTCTACCTTAGCAATATCAATGATGAAATGAATTGCCACCTCCCTAAGGTCACGAAGGGCATAGTTGTCGCTGTTGCCCTTATCTTTCAGCTGGTTTTTCTTTATTTCGGAAGCCTTACCCATGAGCAATGTAAGCTCATCCACAAAGGCCTGTCCACGGTAACTTTCCAGGTAAGTATCATTGAGATTTTCTACTGTCTTTTCAAAGATTTCCTTATTCCCTGCCACCTTAATGAGATCACGGCATATCTTCTTAAGGTCGTAAACAGGAAGATCTGCAAAGGTTCCAGGCTCCTTACCGGTAACCTGTGAAAGGAAATTGCAAGCCCCCTCCCTGAAAGCCTTCGTATCCTCCTTATATATGCTGTCAGGATTATTCTTTATAAAATGAGTTCCCATAAGCACTGCCTCAGGCAAATGCTTAAGTTTTTCAGGATCAAAGCCTTCTCTTGTAACATCCTTTTGCTGGTCAGTAAAGCCCAGCTTATCCAGCATCTTGCCATAGGCAATTAAGCCATACTCAGCCACCAGATAATCCTTCATATCCTGGGACATATCCTTGTCCCCTTCAAGGTCACCTATCACCTTGAATAATCCTTCATAGTCAAGGATCATATCTAAGGTCTCTAAGTTCCCAAGGACTATCTGCTCCATGGCTTTAGGGTCCTGCACACTATCCTGTAAATCCTTTAAGATCTCGTATAGTTTGTCAATTGGTATCTGGTCAAAAACGCCCTTTTCGCTTCCCGATAGAGAAACAAGCGCCTCTATAACAGTGTTTCGTACCTTGTCGATCTCAGGCTTTTTCGCAGTCTTTTTATCCAGCTTTTCGTAGGCGGCGGAGCCATCCCTGACAATCTTCTTTCTCTTCTCAAGGGTCACCTGTTCCTCAATATAAGGAACAATCTCCAGCTCAGAACCAAGCCTTGATGTAGCCTCGTACATGATCTCCGAAAGCTCTTTTACCGGAATGAACTCATACTCAGCCTTATCCTTACCGGTAAGCAGGGAAAGAAGTGTAACTGAAACTGTTTTAACCTTTTTAAGCTCTTTTTCAGTAGGTACTTTCTCCTTGTCCTTAAGATCAATGTCATCTATGGCAAGAAGACCAAGGGCAAGCTCAGTCAGGAAATGAGTGTCGAACTTGTCAAAGGTCTTTCTTCCCTTCGCATACTTATCCAGGCAGACTTCCATAGCGCACATGGAATACTCCCTGAGCTTAAGGCTTTCAGCCATGTCAAGGTCTTTTTTCTTTGAAAGCGGAACGAGAATGCCTGAAATCTCATCAGTGTACTGCCCGGCATCTTCAAGAATTGCCTTAACATCCTCATTGAAGGCCTTGGAATCAAAGTACTTCTCGGTCTCTATCCTGGAAAGCCTGTTGGCTATCACGTCTGTTGGTATCAGGTCAAATTTTTCTTTGTCTACCCCACTGAGTTCAGACATGGTATTTACACAAAGTTCCCTGGCCTTTAATTCATCTCCGGGCTTTGCATTCTTGTCGGAAAGGGCGTTATAGGCACCTACAGCTTTCTTGACTCCCTCTTTAAGAAGGTTTGAAAGGACAAGCTTGTCATATTCCTTCATGGCAATAGTAACGTCTTTCTTAAGGAGCATCTCATAGGTGCTCTCCAGATCCTCGGCGTCAACTTTTCTGCCAGACTTCTTCCTGGACATTTTATCCAGGTTGTCTCCCTTACTCAGTTCACTCCTGATAAGGTCAACAGGATTAAAATCGCTGAAGGTTTCCTTAAATTTATTATGTGCCTCTTTCTTCTTCCTCTCCTGAGCTTCTTTCTGCTCTCTCTCCAGCCTCTGCTGTTCCTCGATTTTTTCTCTCTCCAGCCTCTCCTGTTCCCGTTTTTGGCGCACAAACTCAGCCACAGCTGCATTCTGGGTTCTGAGGGTTTTAAGAAGTTTCGCCTTATCCGCAAGCTCTGCGCCTATAACATCCTCTATCTCTTTTAACTCCTTGAAAGCCACGCAGGATTTGTAAACCTTAAATTCATTCACATGGCCTTCCCCGAATTGTTCCGGCTTGGTGAGAAGATGCTGCTTATGCTCTCCATCCGGAAGGGAATGATAATCAGAAGACTTAAGAACACTATAGCCATCCTCATTATCCATGAAGTCACGGAGCTTAGGCAGATAGGGGTTAAAGAGTCTGCCCAGTTCCACAAGGGCTGACAGTTCCTGCTTCTCTGAATCCATGAGAAGGATGTCTTCATTATTGAGGCTTTCCTTTTCCTCCGCTTTAAGGGCACCTTCATTTTCATATACGTCATCAAGGAACTGCTCCAGATCAGTGAGCATGGTCAAAAGCTCCTGGCGCTTTGTCAGGTTACTGATAAGTCCCGTCTCGCTGACATTTGTATTAAGCAGTTCAGAAAAATCTGTAGAAAGCACTCTGTCTATGACGCCGCGCTGCTTCTTGTAGCGCTCAACTCTGTCCTCGTCATCAAACCTTTGAAGCTTCGTATCCCTTGCAAGAGAAGTCGCCATAGTAACATAATCCTGCTTTGCGCGGTTCTGCTCTATGATGTAAAGCCTGTTTCTAAGGTCCTGGAGGTTCAGTTTCTTGTTTGGTTCCAGAACCTTCTCGTAGCCCTTGAAGGAAGCGATCAGATCATCACCCTTCATGGACTCAAGGGTCCTGGTCCTTGTTGCCTCCTCCATGTCCTGCAGATACAAAGCATTGTTCACCAAAAGCTCGTTGCGCTCTAAATCAGCCTGTTCCCCGGCCATGATGGATAATCTGGCATCATAAAGGTTCAGCTGCTGCCTCAGGACTTCCATCTTTGTGCGGAGTTTTAGTATCTCGCCCATATCCGTCAGCTGTCCCGTAAATATCAGCTTATTCAGATTCTGCATAAGGGGGTTGTACATCTTTTCCCTGAAGATTTCCATCTGAGGATTAGCTAAAAGGGCATAGTCGTCCATGGACTTAGTATCGGGAATGGTCAGTTCCTTAATGGTCCTCTCCAGAACATCAGGTCTTAGATCAAACTCAATAAATTCTGGCTTTGGCCTTTCTTTTCTTGCGGCTAAAAGAGCTTTTGCCCGCGCTTCACAGCTTCCTCCCCAGTCCTCAAGGTCACTGAGCATCTTCTGCTCGCCTTGTTCTGCAACCTGCCAGCCCTGTCTTCCGGTGAGCTTATTTCCATATTTATTTGTAAGTGCGTCATTTAAGGATTTCTTAAAAGATTTGGTGTATTTGAAGTTCTGATCCTGTTCTGCTAAGGTGCTGTCAAGAACATACAAAAGATTGGAACCTGAGTTTGCAGCATACTTTGCAAGGGCATCGAGAAGGCCTCTGATATCCTCCTTGCGCTGCTCTCCGCTTCCAAAGATATTTTTACGAGTGCCGGCATTTATGGTCATGTAATTAATACATTTTTCCAAAAGCTCGGTAAAGGAAGCCACAAATTCCGACTCGGAATTTGCCTGCTTTAGGGCAGATATTGCATCATGAACAGGCTGTGAGGTACCACGCTTAAGGTCTCCCCACTTATATACCTTGTTAATGGCAAGGGACAGCTCCCTGGAAAGCGCGGGAACAGGTCTTTTGACAAATAGTGGCTGGTTCTCGTCCAGGACCATGGAAATGCTCTGGTCATCATCAATGTTTTGGATGATATTATCATTGCTCTTTTCCTTATTCAGCTCCTGAACGCTCTTCTGATCGATCACGTGCTTGTATTCATTATCCTCTTTCATGCCTGTGTCGATCTTGGGCTTGAAGATCTCAGCATTCTTGGAAGTTGTGTCGATCACATTCTTGTTCTTGTCAACCTGCTTGTAACCACTGTCCATCATAGGCCTTGTCCTCCAGTATTAAAGGTCCATCACGTGAGCCACCACATGAGACGCGTACAGACTCATAGCAAAACGGCTCTGTTTCATGTTCTCATTCAGATCAAAGAAAAAGCTTTTATCGTTATATTCTCTTTTGAAAAAGGGGGCAAAAGTAAGATCCCACTCCATCAGGTACTGACCTTCCTTTTTGGTGTAGCAGTTCTCAGGTTTTGCCTTCTCCCTGAAGTCCTTGTCCACAAAGGTGGCAAGGGACTTGTGTATAGCCATATCCTCCTTAGGGAGGTAATAATAATCCTTGTAGTTTGAATAGAAATATTTGAGCTCAGTCTCGTAGAGGGGCACCTTTAAGGTAGCTTCCCTGCCCTGGGCCTTGAAGAAGCACCCGTTCTCATTGCCGGCTATGGATGAGGGAAGCTCTATTGGAAGCACCAGTTTCATATATACTTCCGACTTTTCTTTTCCATCAAAGTCTTTGTAGCGATTGGCCTGTACCTTCCTTGCCCGGAGAGGAAGAGCTTGCCCTTCCATGTACCTGGCTTCATCGATCTCCTCGTCGGTCCTTACAGAAACCTTTGGAAGATTCTTGAAACTCTCAAAGAATTCCTCGTAGTTAAGGATTGGCAGGAGCTTCAGCATGCCCTTAACATCCTCAAAATTGTGGAGAAGAAGGAGCCTTTGAAGCTCGCTGTCCTTGGACTCCTCGTAGTCTTTGTAGACTGCAATGAGCTTTCCGCCGTCGTACTTATCCTCCCTGTCGATACCGAGGAAAAGCTCGATGGTCTTTTGCTTGCAGTCAGGAAGCCCCAAGGGGGTCTTATATTTTTTTACGTGCTTGTAAAGATCGTAGGACACCATCCTCTCAAAGGGATCCGTCAGCTTATGCTCCTTAAACTTGCTCTGAAGAAACGGGATATCGAATCTGTCTCCGTTGAAGTGTACCAGCACCTTAAAGTTTCTGGAGAAATCTGAAAAAGCTGATAAAACCGCTTCCTCCTCACTGGTGTTTTCCCCAAAGAACTGGCTGATGAGCCACTTCCCATCCTGGAAAAATCCGGTTCCAATTAGATACAGTTCGCTATTTCTCGGCGATAGCCCGGTGGTCTCGATATCAATGAATAATATGTCCTCCATCCGACAGTCAAGGCGCTTTGGCAAAAGAGCTAAAGCCTCCTCATTCAGGTTATCCGAAGTTGTTATTGCCTCTCTGGTCTTGATCATTTTATGTCCCTTTCCGAATTCGCCTACCTTTCTCTATTCTACCATAAGGGACGTACCAACTATTTCTTTTTTTCTTTGTATTTTCCAAAGTCCATCACAGCTGTTTCCTCCAAAATCCCAAAAGCATTTTAGATATTTATACGAAAAAGAGATGTGAAGTGGCTCCACATCTCTTTAAACAATTCATAATTTGTGATCCGGGCGCCGGCTTATGCTTCCGGTTTCTCGTAATAGAAGGAGTTCTTTCTTACAAAACCGATATCCTTATAGTTTACGATCTGCTCTGTACTTCCAATAAAGAGGATTCCGCCGGGTTTAAGGTTTGCAAAATACTTTCTGAAAATATCGTCCTTGGCTTCCTCAGTGAAGTAGATAAGAACATTACGGCAAACGATGAGGTGACAATCCTTCGGATACGGGTCGCGAAGAAGATCTGCCTGCTTGAAGGTAACTCTTGAGGTGATCTCACTTGAAACCTTCATCTTGCCATCTTCTGTCTCGGTGAAGTATTTCTTTTTAAACTCATCCGGAACACCTGCTACTTCCTTCTTGTCGTAGATAGCTGCCTTAGCCTTTGCAAGAACAACTGCGTCAAGGTCTGTACCATAGACATTGATCTGATTCAAAGGAATATGCTTGGAGAGCATCATAACGATTGTATAAGGCTCATCACCTGTTGAGCAGGCTGCACTCCAAATCTTAAGGTTCTTACCGAACTTACCCATAAGCTCAGGAACCATCTCCTTGTCCATCAGTTCCCACTGCTCTTTGTTCCTGAAGAACTCAGATACATTGATGGTAAGGTATGTAACGAAGGAATCCAGCGCTTCTCTGTCCTTCTTGATAAGATCAAGGAAGCCGTCATAGCCCTTAACCTCATACTTACCGATCAAAGTATCGATTCGTCTCTTCATCTGCTTCTCTTTATAAGCATTAAGATCAATCTTTGTCAGATCATACACGCCCTTTTTAAACCACTCGTAATCAGCTGCCATAAAGCACAATTCCTCCTAGTTTTTTGAATTATTTTATTGACCACAGGGTCACACAATTAATTCTATATTAGTTGGAATTGTATGTAAAATAAATTATTTATAAATAAATTTTCGTACAAATCTCATGGTGTTATTTTTAGAAAACTTTAATTGGCATTTAATTCCGATATGGATGGGATTGGGACAATAAAAAAAGACCGGTGGTAATACCACCGGTCCCGAAAATTTCAAGTCAACATTAAGCTTCAGATGTCTCCTCTGACTGCTCAGCGATAACCTTGTCGATGTCAACTGATACTACATCGCCCTCTTCCTCAGGTGTCTCTTCCTTCTCAGGAGCGAACATAGCCTTGATTGAAAGGCTGATCTTCTTGTCT
>CAMVRW010000055.1 GCA_947169985.1 uncultured Butyrivibrio sp.
CCCCAGTAACGCTGTCTTGCAAAGATCCACTCACGGAAGTGGTAGTTGACCTTTTCTCTTGCAACTCCCATATCTACAAGCTTCTTGGTGATAGCTTTCTTAGCTTCCTCAACTGTCAGTCCGTCGAACTCTTCAGAATTAAGAAGAACGCATCCCTTGCCAAGGTAGTCCTGCTTCTCGAAAGCATGACCTGAAATATCTACTGTGCCCTCAGCATTATTGATAACCTGGATGAGAGGAAGCTTATGAACCTCTGCATACTCAAAGTCTCTCTGATCATGAGCAGGAACAGCCATAACAGCACCTGTACCATAGCTTGCAAGAACGAAGTCACCAATGAAAAGAGGTACTTCCTTACCATTTACAGGGTTGATAGCATAAAGCCCCTTAAGAGGACATCCTGACTTTGTCTTATTAAGATCTGTACGATCAAGGTCGTTCTTTTTAAGTGTCTCGTCGATGTATGCCTGAACTTCTTCAGGGTTCTCAACTCTGTCCATAAGGCTCTTTACGATATCTCCGTCTGGAGCAAGAACCATGAAGGTAATACCATAGATTGTCTCGATACATGTGGTGAAGATTGAGAACTCTCCGCCGCCTACAATCTTGAAATCAACCTCAACACCAGTTGACTTACCGATCCAGTTACGCTGAATCTCCTTTGTTGACTCAGGCCAGTCGATCTCATCAAGTCCGTCCAGAAGTTCCTCAGCAAAAGCCTGCTGGTCGATAACCCACTGCTTCATCATCTTCTTTACAACAGGATATCCGCCACGCTCTGACTTTCCGTCAATGACCTCATCGTTTGAAAGAACTGTTCCCAGTTCCTCACACCAGTTAACAGGCATATCGATGTGCTTAGCATAACCTGCTTCATAAAGTTTCTTGAATATCCACTGTGTCCACTTGTAGAACTTAGGATCACTGGTTGCGATCATCTTGGACCAGTCGTAGTCAAAGCCAAGCTCTTTAAGCTGCTTTGAGAAAGTCTCTATATTCTTCTCAGTAAATCCTGCAGGATGATTACCTGTTGTAACAGCATACTGCTCCGCAGGAAGGCCAAAAGAATCATATCCCATCGGATGCAATACGTTATATCCCTGCATGCGCTTCATACGGGACATAATATCGGTAGCAGTATATCCTTCCGGATGACCTGCATGGAGGCCTACTCCTGATGGATATGGAAACATATCAAGGGCATAATACTTAGGCTTTGAAAAATCCCAAACATCTGTCTTAAATGTATTGTTGGCTGCCCAGTATTCCTGCCACTTCTTTTCAACTGCATGATGGTTATAAACTTCTGCCATAACTGTGATACTCCTTTATTACTTATTAAATGTCTTTTCGCTCTATTAGACTTATCTACAAATTTTACCACATGAAGAAGGGATGTCAAACATGACACCCCTTAATATCATTTTTCTTTTATCAATCCTTCCATTGCTTCCCAGTCAAGGCTTGGCAGCATCTTCTCCAACTTATCAAATATCTCTTTATCAGCGTCGGGAAGCTTGTATTCCTTCATCTCAGATATTATCATCTCCACAGCATCATAGTCCATCTGCGGAATGAATTCTTTCAGAGCTTCGTAGGCATTGCTGATATCTCCCTCAGAGATTGGTGACTTGTCGTCCTCCAAGGCGCCATCCTCATCCTGTCCAGCACCATTACCTGCATCCTTTATCCTTGAAAGCTTCTCCTTAACACTTTCAACAAGCTCCAAAAGCTCTCCGGTCCTTCCCTCTATCTTTTCAAGATCATTTTCATGGCCGGCATTTTCAAGTTCCTCCGCCAGCTTTGAAAGCCTTGAAACGCCCATGATACGTGCATTACTCTTAAGGGCATGCACCTTGATAGTATACATCTTTATATCTCCATCATTAAATGCATCCCGTATTTCTTTTGCCTTATCATCTGCGCTGTCCACAAAGGCACCAATGAACTTCTTAAGCTGCTGCGCACTTCCGCAGTAGGTAAGACCATCTGAAACGTTAAGGTCCTCCACCTCATAGAGCCACTTCATATCTTCAGGAAGGGTTAGCTCTTCTGCGCCTCCGTAATCCTCGTTAGGATCCGCTTCCTTTATCAGCTCTGCAGGAAGATAGGACTTTATCATCTTCTCCAACTTGGCAGCATCCACAGGCTTTGACAGATAGTCCTGGAAACCTGCCTCCTTGTAGAAGGCACTTCCACCTCCAGCAATGTTTGCTGTAAGGGCAATAACTATGATATCCCCGAACCTTTCTCTGATGTGCTGCAGCGTCTCCAGACCGTCCATCTCAGGCATCATGTGATCCAGAAGCACCATGTTAAAGCTTCCCTTTTCCAGCTCCTCAAGACAGGCCTTTCCACTACCAACAAGGGTGAGCTGAAGCTTGGTAGGCTTTAGAAGTCCCTTTATTACCTGAAGGTTCATCTCGTTGTCATCAACCACCAGGATCTTTGCATCGGGAGCAATAAGCTCAGGCACATATCTGTCAGATTCAGCTGCAACTTCCCCTTCCTTGAACTCTCCAATAGGCTCAGGATCCACCACCTTCTGCTCGATGGTGAAATAGAATGTAGAACCACACTCATAGGCACTGTCGCACTTAAGTTCGCCGCCCATGAGCTTAACGAACTGCCTTGAAATATCCAGCCCCAGACCCGTTCCCTGAATTCCGCTGTTCTTTACTTCTTCAAGCCTCTTGAATGGTGTAAAGAGATCTTTCATATCTTCAGGTTTTATGCCGATACCTGTGTCCTTGACAGCAAATTTTATTTTGCACTTTTCATCAGTCTCTTCTTCCACTCTTACTATCAGATCAAAGCCGCCCTTTTCTGTGTACTTCACAGCATTGGTCATTAAATTCAAAAGAACTTCCTTAAGCTTTCCAAGGTCTCCAAAAAGCTTTTTAGGCAGCTTCTCATCAATATCCATCTTGAAGGTAAGGTCCTTCTGGTTGCTGCGGACTCTTATCATCATGGCAAGGGACTGAAGCAGCTCATTGGTGTCATACTCCAGCTCCACCAGTTCCATCTTTCCGGATTCGATCTTGGACAGATCCAGCAGTTCATTTATCAGTTCCAAAAGAGATTCTGATGCGATCTTAATGTTCCTGGAAAAACCAGTAACGCTCTTAAGATACTCAGACGGAACGTTCTCTGTATCCTCCCTGAGGATCATTTCATTCATACCCATGATGGTATTGATAGGTGTTCTGATCTCATGGGACATATTCGCCAGGAACCTGGACTTGGCGGTGTTAGCTCTTTCTGCCTCCTCCTTGGCAGCTCTGATCTGCTCGTACTGTCTGCTGATGATGGTGATGTGCATAAGACGCCAAACGATGAAGGCGCCAACAGCAGCGATCAGAATAATGAAGAAAATCCGAACAGCAGGGTACTCATATAAAGCCTTATTCTTATCTATCCTGATGCTGTATTCCTTCACATCAGTTCCCTGGGCATTCTTCATGTCCATGACAAATCTGTAGCTTCCCCCGGGAAGGTTGGTGTAACTTACTGTTCCTAAATCACTTCTCTTGACCAGATATTTCTTTTGATCAAATCCCTCCAGATAATAGATAACATCAGGGTTCATAAGGGAATAGGTAAAGATATATCCGGTAATATCCAGCTTATTGGTGCCTGCCGGAATCACGAATACCCCCTGATCATTGGAATAAACCCTCTCACCGTCTGCTTCCAGGTATGGAATATCCACCTTAAGGGTATTTATGTCCTCATAGGGCTCGTTGATATTGACCTTGGCAACACCGGTGGTTCCGGCAATATAAAGATCCCCCTCCGGAGTAAGATCATTGTAGGAATTAGCAGTGGCTATACAGGGAAGTCCATTGCTGGAATCATAAAAGGTATATTCATAGCTTTCCACATTGTCGATAAGCTGCTGCCTGGTGACCACATAAATACCGTTACTGCTAAGTATCCAGCCCTGATCCTTTATATCAAAAAAGATATCGAAGTTATTCGAGTAAGGAAAATGCCTAAGTACTGTGGGATTATAGTCTGCATCCAGATACCCTATGGCATTGCTGGTAACAAGCCAGTATATATCCTTTTCAGTATCTCTTTTTATCCTCATGATGATGTCAGAAGATAATCCCTGGTCGGAGCTTACATTTGAAACACCACTTTCATTTATCACATAGATTCCGCCGCCATCAGAGCCTGCAAGAATATCTCCGTTCCTTGCTTCGCACACCGTCAGGATTTCAGGATTTATAATGCCATCCTCCTCAGTGTAGGTCCTTATGATCTTGTCATTCCTTATAACAGCCACTCCACCAATACAGGCTGCTACCACATCTCCGTTTGACAGCTCCGTCACTACCCTGACCTTATTTGAAGGCAGACCATCCTCTTCGGTAAAGCATACAGCCCTGCTGCCGGTGTACCTGATAAGACCATATCGGCTGTAGGTGGAGATCCATATATCATTTCTTTTATCCTTTATGATTGAACGGACAGTAGTGTCCCCTAGCATGTCTATCAGATCATCTTCGTGAAGATCTACCCCTGAAGCTGTAACACAGTTATTGATCTTTAGATGCCTGACCTCCTGGTTCTTTCCAAGAACTGTAATTCCCCCGTTCTTATTCCCCACAAAAAGCCTGCCATTGAAAAAGCAGGTGGTTGTGGTAACCGCAGGGTCGATCCTGTACTGCATAGTCAGATCCGTAAACTGGTTTGGTGCAACCTTCATAACTCCAAGCTTTGAAGAAATGAACCACAGATTTCCCTGATAGTCCACCATCATATCTTCCATGGAGTTATTAAATTCAAAATTATTGTAAGTATGGAGCACGTTGTTATCTATGGAACCCACTCCGTTATCAGCACAGACAAAGAGCTGTCCATCCACGATCCTCATGGAATTGGTGTACTCCAAAGGACTGATATCTATTGTCTTCTCAGCCTTAAAAGGCGCTCCAATCTTTCCGTAATAAATCTCCGACTCCTGATTGCCCACATAGGCGTAACCGGGCTTTTCTTCATCAAGAAGTATCACATGGGTAGTTCCCGGGATCTGCAACTCTTCAGCGCTGTAGTATGCCTTAAGATTTTGTCCCTCAAGAATAAAGATGTCCCCGTCCTTTGTGACACCATAAATAAGGCCGTCAGCACCCTTCTGCAGCCTGTGAATATACTCGCCGTTAATTTCCGGAATATCTAATGGAGTAATGTTTATATCATAATCTGCCACGCAAACGCCACTGGTGGTGGCAAGATAAATAAGGCCGTCGTCATTCTCTGTGATGGACCTTACTGAATTGGCTGTAAGTCCGTCGTGCTTTCCATATAGCTGCAAAAAGCCCACGCCCATAACAGCCACTCCGCTGTCGTTGGTGCCGATCCACAGCCTCTGTCTGGAATCTACGAAAAGGCTTACTACACTGGCAATTCCCGAGGCAGAATCAATTCTCACAAAATTGCAGCCGTCATATCTGATAAGTCCACTGTAGGAACCGATCCAGATGAAGCCATCCTCCGTCTCTGCTATGGCATTGGCCTCCGACGTGGGAAGTCCGTTTTTGTTGTCGTACAGCACTGTGGTATAGCTGCCACTCCTGTTCCTTATGTCCCTTGAAAGGTCTGTTTCAGCAAAAGAACTAAAGGAAGAACACAAAAAGCCCATGACAAATACTACAGCTGCAGTAAAGGCAAGGGCTTTTCTTTTTATGTTAAAAGAGCTATGGCTCATTTTCAGATACTCCTTTTCGAGAAGAAATCGTCAACCTCTCTGATCAATTTCTCTCTGGTAATAGTCTTTAAAAGATATCCTTCAGGCTTTAAGGAAACCACCTCCATGACACTTTCCTTATCACCTCTTCCCGTAAGGAATATAACCGGGATAGATTTGGTCTCCGGCTCACTTCGAAGCATCTCCAGCACTCTGGGGCCGCTTGTTACCGGCATTTCGAAATCAAGAAGAATAAGGTCCACGGCATTTTTTCCAAGCCACTTTATTCCCTGTAGTCCCGAGGCTGCCATGGATACTCTGTAGGTAGCCTTTAGCCAGTCCCTGACAAGAGCCGCATATTGAGGGTCATCATCAATTATGAGAATGCTCTTTTTGAAATCTCCCTTTTCAATCTTGCCAAATACCTCTTTTACCGTGGCCACGAATTCGTCATTATCAAGGGGTCTGTTGAAGGTCTTGTAGATCATGTCATCAGGGATTTTGTTAAGGACATTTGGCATGTCAACTGCCTCTCCGATCAGAAGAAGCTGATGCCCATGATCAGTGATCTTATCCACAAGGAACCGGGTAACTTCATCAGCTATCCTCTCTCCAGCCTCCATGTAATAAGAAAGAAGTGCCGCTTCCTCCCAGTGTTTGTTGATCTCATCCACATCGGCAGGACAATAGAAGGCATTCTGGCCAGCCTCCTTGAGTTTTCGTATAAGAACCTTTATGAAAAAGGATTCCTTTTCTCCAATGACCATCAGGTTGTTTTCCGCCATGGGTCACCCTCCATCAATACAATTATAGTGCCTAAAAAGCTTAATCTTCCAGGAAGAATTTCATACTTCCTTTTCAGCACTTTATGGTCTTTGGTAGCTCTCCCTTTGCAACGATAGCCAGGTGCTGTGTTGCCCTGGAAATCGCAGTGTATAGGCAGTGCTTGCCCAGTTCATCCGAAGGATATGAATCCGAATCCCCGTCTGCCAGGATCACGTTGTCAAACTCAAGCCCCTTGGCAAGGGAAAGCTCAATGAGAAATGCTCCGCTCTTTGGAAGTGAGTCTGACTCTGCTACAGTTTTTGGAGCATCTTTTCCAAGCCCTTCGCTTATCTTTTCAAGGCTGAAGCCATCTCTGCATATTACGGCTGTAAGCCCGTCTTTTTCTTCAAAATCTTTTATGAGCTTTGAAAGCTCTTCGTAGTACTCCTTATCAGTCTTGCATTTCTTTATAGTGGTCTCCTGTCCCGGACGCTGCACGGAAGAAACCAGCATCTTTTTCTCCTCCGGAAGGAGGGATGCAAACATATCAGTGATCTCCGGTGAACTTCTGTAACTGGTTAAAAGAGGCAGTTCCACAAACTGCTTGTTATCAGCCTTTGCCATTTCACCGATGCGATCAAAGGTAACTGTTCCCTCACGGATTGCCTGGAACTCATCCCCAAGAAGCATAAATTTTGCATTTGGGAAGAATTTCTTAAACACCTGAAGCTGGGCCATGGTGTAGTCCTGAACTTCATCGATCATAACGTAGCGCATGTTCCTGTCGCACTGACCTGTCAGCTCCATTCTTGTGAACAGCCACTCTGCAGCAGTCACCTGCTCACTTCCAAGGATGCGCCGTGCCACGTGCTTAACATCCACAAAACCGCAGTGCCTGATGGTACTTAAGGCTCCGCCATAATCATTCTCTATCCTGTTGTCCTCAGCAACTTCGGAACCGGCTGTGGAATCTGACTCATCACCTGAATCAATATCCATGTTGTGAAGGGCGTTTTTAGCTCTCACCTCAAGCTCATCGGCAACAGTCTGTATAAGCCTTACCCCAAGAGGGAACTGGCTGAATTTCTTTACCACATCGAATACTTCTTTTCCCGAAAGAACTACCCTTTCCTTTTGCTTAATGTCCACAAAATCTTCTGGCTCAGGCTTCAGGGTCTGCATAGCCTCATGTATCTTATCAAGGCTCTCATCCTGGGTGTAATCAAGCTCGTTTCCATCGGAAGGAACCCTGGCCATATCAAGGAATTCACGCCAGGTTAGGGTCAGAGGATTGGTCTCTCCAAGATCCGGCAGTACGTTATCAATATAGTCCCTGAACACAGGATTAAGTGTCAGAAGGCACACCTGATCCGGGCGCAGAGTTTTTCTTTTCTGGTAAAAGAGATATGCAATCCTTTGAAGGAGCACAGAAGTCTTTCCGCTTCCTGCGATGCCGTTTACCAAAAGAACCGGAACATCAGGATACCTTATCACGGTGTTCTGCTCCTTCTGGATGGTGGCAGTTATTGCCTGCATCTTGTCAGACCTGGTCTGGGAAAGAGACTTAAGAAGCATTGGATCTTCAATGGCTATCTGTGTGTCAAAGAAGGAAATAAGCTTATCTCTTTGTATATCAAACTGCCTGCGCAGCTTAAGATCTACTGGGATAGTCCTGTCATCTACAGTATAGCTTGTGGGGCCGTTTTCCTGATTATAGTAGACCTCCGCCACAGGAGATCTCCAGTCCACAACCATCTGAGTGTGGCCCTTGTCAGCTATGGCAGCACGGCCAATGTAGAAATTCTCCGGTTCCTCACTGTCATCAAACTTCAAAGAGATCTCAGCAAAATAAGGTGACTGAAGGAGCTTTTCCACTGTATCCAGTCGCCTTCCAAGGGATGAGCTCTCAACATTATAGGTGTCGATGTAACGGTTCCACACCTCTATCTCTGTGAGAGTCTCCATGGTAGTCTCAATATCCGCATAGTCAAACCTGATATTGTCCCGGATATCGTTCTTGTCATCCACTGCTTTTTCATTGAGCTCTGAGATCTGGTTCAGCAGCCCTTCCCTGATCTCAAGGAGCTTATTATACGTCTTTGTTAAATGTGCCTGCTCTTTAGCAAATACGTCTTTATCCATACATAATACCTTTCAATAAAACCCAATGTTAGAAAAGCATCTACTTTACGTAGATGCTTCATCTACTTTACGTAGATGCTTTTTTAATTCGTATAACTATTTTACCTAAGCAAGGCTTCCTTTTCAAACAAGTTTACGCAGCATTACGCTTTTCGCAATACAAAAACAAAGCCGTAATCCTAGATATATACTGGGATTGCGGCTTTTTAGGTGTCAAAGATAGGATAATAAAATAAAGTATTAAGCATTTCAAACATATATTTTTTTATACAATGTTTATAGTTGTTTAATTTCTCTTCTGCGCAATATATGGTAGTATTCAGCTTGTAATTTTGTTTCGCACATGGAGGAATATTATGAAAAAGAATTTGATAGCACCATTTATCGCAGCTATTTGTGCCCTTTCTATTACAGCCTGTGGCAACTCCGCTTCAACCGAAGCACCTGCAGAGACTGAAGCCATGACAGAGGCAGAGACTTCTGAAACTTCTGAGCCCGATGCTGCCTCTGAAGAAGGAATGACGGTTAATCTTGCAAATCCCTGGAAAGAATGCACCGAGGCAGATGCCATGGAGTTTGCTCCAAATCTCTTCTCTGCTCCCGAAGGTTCGGAAAACATCGTATGGAGCATGATGGAAAATCCTGATACAGAGAGTGAGTTTTCTTTCCCTCTTGTACAGATGACCTTTGATTACGAGGGCAACTCTTTTACCGCAAGAGAATGGTACGGAGTTCCGGAGGATACAGATATATCAGGAATGTACTACGAATGGACTGCAACCGAAGATGTAACCCTTGCTAACTGGGGCGGCGGACAGATGCCCGGAACAACCTACAGATTTATCGGAGATGATAAGTACGTTGACCTCATAACCTGGCACGACCTTGAGACAGGCGCTCTTTACAGCCTTTCATGTGAAGCGCCCAATCTGGACGGCTTTGATATTCAGGCTGTTGCCGAGGCAATGTATGATGAGTCAAAGCAGGAATCCGCCAAGATCCCCGACGCTGAAGACAGCCACGTACCGATGGACATTACAGGCTGCGATACCTTTACCCAGATCGTTGACAAGCTTGAAAACGGAATGGGCTACGCCAATGCCACCATAGGTGGCACTGATGTACTTCTCGTCACAAGCTACACCTACGATTTTGACGCCGAAGGAAAAATGGCAGCCATTGACGCAGACATCTACTGCTACAACGCAGACGGTGTTCCTACATACTGCGGATATGCACAGTGCGGAGGCACATCCTATCCTCTCTCTGTAGCTGGTGATCTTCTCTATGTGGGCAACGGACATGGCATGAAGAAGATGACCATAGTAGAGACTGTTCTGGCCGTAGATGAGCAAGCCTATGTTGAGTATGACCAGGATGGAAATGAAACCTACTACTACACTTCCGATCTCCACGACGTGGAAGGTACCGATGAAAACGGAGTATATCCCGACAACGAAAAATACACCGATTTCTTCGCAGAATTCATGAACGCCGAGGTAATCGAGTTTAACACTGTATCAAAATAAGCCACACATTCCGTCCTGAGGATTTGCAACCTCAACCATGTCACCCTGAGAAGATTCATTACTGCTATCATCCTGTCCGAGATCAGATCCACCTGAGTTATCTTCCTGCTGAGGGACAGCTTCAATTTCTTTATTATCCTGCTGGGGAAGAGCTTCAACTATGCTGCTCTCCTGCTGAGGTAGATTGTCACCTGAATTACCTTCCTGCTTAGGAGATGGCTCACCTGAATTTTCTTCCTCCTGAGCAGTAGATTCATCCGTGATAACTTTTTGGGCAATATCATTAGCCTCACCATCCTCAGCCTTAGTTTCCTCAACCCCTTTAGCCTCAACAGCCTCT
>CAMVRW010000056.1 GCA_947169985.1 uncultured Butyrivibrio sp.
AGATCAGGATTGCGAAGAACGGCGACAGTTTATTGAGCATGTTGGCGTCTGCAATGTTCAGCTGGTCTATGGCATAGAAGTTGGCGATGAGGCCACTTGTGCCAAACAGGCATCTGAAAAGGATATCTCCTCCGCAACCTTTTTTGATCCTGATCTTCTCTCCTGATCTGATGAGAAGGATCAGGGATGCAATGATGGCTACAGCATTTCTGAAAAAAGCTTTCTCCATGGTGGGAACATCTCCGGATATCCTTACGAAGAAGGTCATCATTGAAAATCCAAAGGCTGCGAACAGTATGCAGATGATTCCCTTTGATTTATTGTTAATACTATTAAATTCTTTCATTCCCACTTTTCCATACTTCAATTGATAATCAAATAAAGCCCGCTTACTTTTTCCTCCCATTATTGAGCATTATCTATTATCATAAACCGCTTCTTTTAACAGTTCCTGGCACTCTCTTACGAGGGACATGTTGCTGCAGAGGATGAGGACTTCATTCCAGCAGGTTGAGACTTCTTCTGCGAGAGTGTCAGTATCTTCAATTCCCCACATAACTGCGAAATCTTCGTATCCGTTGATCTCCATATCTTCCTCATTGAAGATGGTACGGAGGTCTTCTGATGCTGCTCCACAAAAAGCTACGTTCTTGCATCCTCTTGTAAGTACTATATCTGCAGTTTCTCTGATTACGCAGAGCTGTTGCAGAGCGGAATTTCTGGCAAAAAAGGCTTGGAAACGTTTGGGAATAGCGTATAATAGAAACAATTATGACGAAGATCAAAAACTCTCAGATAAAAAGTTCATTATTGCTGTTGCTGGCATCGCTGGTGTGGGGACTGGCCTTTGTGGCTCAGTCAGTTGCCGGCGGGAATGTTGGCACGTTTACTTTTAATGGAATCAGGTTCATCATTGGAGGATGCTGCCTGCTGCCATTCCTTCGTGGCCACAACATTGCGCCTAGTAAGATTCCGTTTAACAAGCTGGTGGGCGGGATAATTTGTGGAACAGCTCTTTTCCTGGCTTCTACGTTCCAGCAGGGAGGGATTGCCCTGGGGGCTGATGCCGGAGAAGCGGGATTTCTGACTGCTTGCTACATTGTCCTGGTGCCTATCTTAGGACTTGTTATTGGAAAAAAGTGCTCTCCGCTGGTTTGGCCTGCCGTGGGAATAGCTCTTTTCGGGCTATATCTTCTGTGCATACCTGCTAGCGGCAGCGGACTTAGAGTCTCAACCGCAGACCTTGCGCTACTGGCCTGTGCATTTATGTTTTCGATTCAGATTCTGTGCGTGGACCACTACGCCAAGGTAATGAGTCCTGTGGCTCTTGCCTGCGTTCAATTCTTCGTGAGCGGAGCTGTGTCTTTAGTGGCAGCCTTCATATATGAGTTCTTACCTGCCCCATCTGCATGGGTAAGCTCTCTCTCCATGCCCCTTTCCTGGGTGTCGATCCTATACACCGGAATCTTCTCCTGTGCGGTGGGCTACACTCTCCAGGCTGTGGGCCAAAGAGATCTTCCCCCTGCCCTGGCTTCACTTATCATGAGCCTTGAATCAGTCTTTTCTTCCATCTTTGGCTGGCTGATCCTGCGCCAGACCATGACAGGAAGGGAAGTACTTGGCTGTGTCCTCATCTTCACCGCTGTCATCCTGGCCCAGATACCGCGGAAATAGTGTGACATTCCTGTGACAGATCCTCTGATATAATCAGCTCAAAGGAACCAAAAAGGTCCTTGTGTGAAATGGTTTTCAGTTCATTAAAAGAGAAAAGGAGATGTCGATATGAGAAGGATGACTTTAATCGCTGCAGCTATAGCTTGCGCAATCATTTTTGTATTTGGTTTTTCAGGATTCAAATCAGAAGCAGCTTGTCAGCCTCAGTCACTGGGTGGATGGTCTCTTGTTGATAACAATACGCCTTCCATGATGAAAGACGAAGACAGCGCACGTATCCAGACAGCGCTCAAAGATCAGGGTGCAGATTTCAAAGTTCTCGATCTTGTGGCAACACAGGTTGTATCCGGAACCAACTACAAAGCTCTTTGCAGAGGCAACGACAAGAACCTTTACGTAGTAACCTGGTACAAAGATCTTCAGGGCAACTCAAGCCTCACCTCCGCAGAATGTGTTAACATCGGGGCTTACTCAGGAATGTAAAACAGTCATCCTTACAGGATACTTCTTCTAGCAAGAAGTATCCTGTTTTTTATTTTCCCCTTGCATTCACTTCGATGTTGTTTGGCGGGAGCAGGTATACTATACTGTCCCTAAGAAAGGCGAGGGTAAAGAAAATGACAATAGATGAAATTATTTTAATAGTAAAAGATGCGGGAAATATACTGCTGAATGCAAAACGTCCCAGGATCATGGAGAAGTCAGGACATGCTAATTTTGTGACGGAAACTGATGAAAAAGTTCAGAGATTTCTTGTGGAGAGATTGAAGGCAGTGCTCCCTGAGGCTGAATTCCTCGGAGAAGAGGATGGCCAGGATGTCTTCTCTGCAAAGATGGCAAGTGGGTACTGCTTCGTGATAGATCCAATCGACGGAACCTCAAATTTTATCTACGAGTACAGACCTTCAGTGGTTTCAGTAGGTCTTTTAAAAGATGGAAAGCCATATATGGCCGTTGTGTATAACCCTTACGATGACATGATGTTCTCTGCGAAAGCAGGTGAGGGAGCGTATATGAACGGGGAAAAGATAATGTCTTCAGAGGCGCCGCTTTCCGACCAGCTGGCGTGCTTTGGAACAGCTCCATACTATGAGGAATACAGGGACAGATCCTTTGAGATTGCCAAGAAGCTTTTGCCCCAGTGCGTCGATCTTCGAAGATCGGGGACAGCAGCCTGGGATATGTGCTGCGTTGCCCTGGGAAGATGCGGCCTATATTTTGAATTAAAGATCCAGATATGGGATTACGCCGCAGCTGCTCTCATTGCGATGGAAGCAGGCTGCAGCGTAACTGACATTGAAGGTAATCCTCTCTCCTACACAGGGGCTTCATCAGCACTTTGCATGGGACGAGGGGTAAAAGAAATACCGGTGTGTTTTACTTTTCAAAATACTGTATCTTCTCAACAACCTTGACAGGGTCCTTGACCATGCCTGCAAAAGTTTTACCATCTGACTGCTTTCCTACTATGCTGCCATAGTGGGTAGGAATGGCAAACTCCGGTCTGATGGTGTTGATAAGGTCAGCAGCTCTTTTAGCATCCATTGTATATGTGCCGCCCACGGGAACTATTGCGATGTCGCACTGAACCTCCTTGGCTTCATTGGTGGCACCTGTGTCTCCGGCGATGTAGATGCGCTTTCCTTCCAGCTTCAGGATATATCCAACCCACTCAGCACGTCTTGGGTGGAAGGGCTTAAGCGTGTTATAGGCAGGGATTGTCTCAAGCTCAAGTCCGCTGATCTTCTTGTCATCACCAGGCTGAACCGCAACAACTTCCTTCACTTCCCTTGACAGCTCCCTGGCATCATCGATCATGCTCTCAGGCGCAACAAGGATTGTAGATTCTTTTACCACCTTGCGGATATCCTCTACAGAGAAATGGTCATAATGGCTGTGGGTGATCAGGACGTAATCCGCGTCATGGAAATCTTCCTTTATCTTAAAGGGGTCCACATAGATGGTGCCCACATCGCTTTTTATCCTTATACTGCTCTGGGTGAAAACCTCAATTTTATCGATCATACAGCGCTCCTTTTAGCATTAACATAAACTGCTGCTCTGCAATAGAACTTGAGCTGTTCCTCACCGTTCTTTATGGTTGTGGCTCTCTCGATGCCCTTGGCGTTGCCCTGTTTTACTGCCTCGTTAAACATCTTGCCAAGGCGGGCTCTTACCTGTGCAGGGGATTCCTTGATCTTGTACTCAGCAAGGACCTCATTACCATCTGCAAAGGTTGGAAGATCTGCCAGAGTAAACTCCTTATCCATCTTCTTGGCTTCCTTGATCATCTCGCTGACTGCTACTGTATAGTCGTAGGTAGTTCTTTTACCAAAGCGCTCTTCTAGCATCTCGCATACGTAGTAGTTAACAGTGATGTTCTGCTTCTTAGCCTCTTTCTCAATCTGATCATACATATCCTGTGATAATGATAAATTTACTCTTGGCATACCTTCATCCTCCTATGAGTGTTAAACAGTTCCGTATGCATTAATTATATGAGTGTGGATCGCATATGTCAATTTTTGGGGTTCTCCCACCGCTTCCTTAGCTCTATTCCAAGATAAATGAGAAAGATCACAGCCACAGTCAGCAGGGCATAACCCAAAAGATATCCCGGATTTCCCATAAATGATGCCATCCAGGAAAGAGGGCTGTTCGGAACCGGCCAGTTCACAAAGAAGTAATTACAGCCAAAGTGCTTATCAAACGCATAGATTGGCGGAACTACCACGCACAGGAACAGCAGGCAAAAATGAATGTGCCTGATGGTGGGCCTGATATCCCCACGTACTCGCAGAAGCACCGGATAAAGGATAAGCAGTCCATGCCAGATATAGCTGTAGATATTCATGAAGTTCCAGACCGGATAATAGACCGTCCAGTCTGCAAACAGAAGTGCTGCCACAGACGCCGGCATTATGATGATATATGATATTTCTCCCAAAAGCTCTTTTTCCCATTTGGACGGAATCCATTCTCTTAGAAGGAACACAAATATTCCTATGCTACAGATATGAAGGGGAAGATATCCGATCCCAAATCGGTGGATGCTGATAAGGAAGGTATCTTTGAAGACCTCCAGCCCCACCATGAAGACAGGCACTAGTTTCAGGAAATGTCTCTGCTTTCTGTCCTCCAGTCTTTTTATGAAAAAAATAAGGAATACCGTCAGAAGCAGGGTGATAACAACACTCATAAGATGGGCCATTCCAAACAATGGATAGCCCATCCCTGGTGGTATATCATCCTGTTGCTTCCAAAAGTATTCCATGTCTTTTCTCCTATGTTTTCAATTTTACTATATTCCTATACATAAAAAAATGTATTGGTCCTATGTAGTCCAAAACCGAATATGTGTGTAAAATAGTAACGAAAGAAATATGATACCGAACCCTTTAAGAAATGGAATACTCACATGAATGAATTTGATGAAAGATACAGCACATCAGAGGAAGCGATAGTTAATTCCTTCTTTTTGCTGCTGCGAGATAAAGATATAGATAAGATAACTGTTTCAGATGTGGTCAAGAAAGCCGGTATAGTAAGGAGCACTTTCTACAACCACTATGAAAATGTGCCTGCCCTTGTGAATGCGGCAGAGGAAAAGACAATTGAAAATATCTTTTGTCTGATGGAAAGCTTTCACCCCAGGGATGACAAAGAGATCTGTAAATCCTTCTTTTTGGCCATCTGTAATTACACAAGAGAAAATCCCTTTCTTTCTACACTTCTGAACAGTACAAGGGGCGATGCTTTTTTTGAAAAGATGCTTCTGATGTTTGACAGGTACATGAGAAAGGTTACGGATGACGAAACCTACCATATAGGGAACCGAAAAAGTGCTGCATATTTTATTGCATCGGCAATAGGCAGCACTATCGGTGTTTTACATAAGTGGTCCACTGAAAACTTTGATGCTTCGGAAGATGAGATCGCTGATATAATGGCTCAGGTCTTTATAACAGGAGTCCTTCCCGGATTGAATTCAAAGTAAGTATTAAGCTCTCTGTTACGCAGGTATATCCTCAGCTGCGTACTGTCTCAGGATCTTCTTGGTGGTGTTCCTTCTGAAAGGATTTTCCCTGATCACAAGATGGGCAATCCTTCTGTAGCCTGGTTGGGATTTGTTATACTCATCAAGAAGATTCCACAATTCTTTTTCAAGTCTATCTGTTGTAAGCTTCTTTTTCACCATGTAATCCTGATCGGGATATATTCTGGCTGTAAGCCCATTACCACCCCCTGTAACAACCACTTCTTCAATGAGCGGATAAAGTGCAAGCTTGTTCTCAATTTCCTCAGGAGAAATATTCTCGCCATTTGAAAGTATGATGAGATTCTTAACGCGGCCATTGATATAAAGATATCCATCCTCATCGATATAACCTTTGTCTCCAGTATGAAGGAAGCCACCTTCCAGGGTTTTCGCTGTTTCCTCCGGCATATTGTAATAGCCCTTCATGACACTTGTACTTCGGACCAGGATTTCACCATTTTCAATCCGGACTTCAGCGTTTTTTAACACCTTACCAACAGATCCGCTCCTGTGATTCAATGGAGTGTTAGAACTGATAACAGGGGCACTTTCGCTCATTCCGTAGCCCTCGTAGAGATTTATTCCGTACTCCTTGAATTTTTCTACATAGAAGGGATCCAGATGCGCACCGCCTGAAAAAACCGTGGTGAGATTTCCGCCAAAGACCTTTGCAGCAATAAGCTTTTTAGGCAGAAGATTCCCTACAGAGGTGCTCTTGATCTTTTTATAAATGGTCTCAATCATCATGGGCACCATCAGCATTACATTTGGTTTAAAGAGCTGCATGTTCTTAACAATGTGCAGCAGGGAATCGTTAATGCATATCGTAACTCCAAGAGTCAGGCACTTTAAGTAGTCCATTACAAGGCAGTAAGCATGGTGAATTGGCAGCACACTTAGTGTAACCATTCCCGGACAGGCGTCATACTCCACAGCCTCCACGTTGCTCATAAGGTTTTTGTGGGTGAGCATTACACCCTTACTTTTTCCTGTTGTGCCTGATGTGAAGATTATCATTGCCAGATCGTCTCCAGAGTTTCCAGGAACATCAGGAAGTTCACTGTTGCTGTTTTCAAGGCTTAGAAGCTCTTCCTGAGCAAGAGTATATATTTTTTCGATCAAAGGACATTTTGCCAATATTTCTTTTGCCATATCAATCTTGCTCGGATCCAGGAATACCGCTCTTGAATCAGACCTTAGCAAAAGATCTGTTATCTCCTCGTCAGGCAGTAGCGGATCGATCAGCACCGCTGCGTTGTCACCTGATGTAATGGCAAAAAAAGCTGTGATCCATTCAATTGAACTATAACCAACGATCGCTATGTGGCTGTTTGAAAGGCCATGGGCCCTGAGGCCTTTTCTTGCGTTAGTAACCTGAGTACACAGTTCGCCGTAGGTCCTCTGATGCACCTCTTTTCCATTGGGCCATTTGATAGCCGGCAGATCGTGGTAGTTACTATCTATGTACTCCAGCAGTTGTCGTATATTTTCCATACTCGTTTCCTCCCAGCAGGTAAGATCAGGCAGTCTTTGCAGCTCCTTCTATAAATACAAGTGCTTCCCCGATTGTTGTTAAGTTTCCGATTTTTTCAGTATCAATTTCCACATCAAAGTTGTCCTCAAGATCACCAAGCAGTGACATGAAGTCAAAAGAGCTAAGCCCCAGATCCTCCAAAAATCTCATATCGTTTGTCATATCCTGTGGCTTTACTGTGCAGTACTGGGCCAAAAATTCTTTAAATCTCTTTTCGTTTTTCATAGTTTTTTTCTCCTCCTGATTAACTTATACAGTTTCTATTATTTCTTTTAATGTTCTGGAATCATCGCAGATGCCTGTAAAGACTATCCGCAT
Source organism: uncultured Butyrivibrio sp. (assembly GCA_947169985.1). GTDB lineage: Bacteria > Bacillota > Clostridia > Lachnospirales > Lachnospiraceae > Butyrivibrio. Next base: position 7,566 of record CAMVRW010000056.1, read on the forward strand.
CATGTAGTAGTAGAAAAGCTCGATGTCTTTTTCTTCAAGAGCCGCTGTCTGGTAGTGATAGGAAAAGTTCAGGCCGTCTTCGTCTGTGTGCGTGACAGTCAGATAAACTTTTTTGGTGGCTGCGCCGTTGGCAAACCATTTGAAATACAGCGGAATGCCTGAGAGGTTCATGTTGTCTGCATTTACCTGAAGGGGCTGGTATGTCAGGTAGCAGCTTTCATAGGTGGTTCCATCAGGAGTGCCAAAGCGCTCTTTTACGGACTTTTTGATGAGCTCAGGATCATAATTGCTATGAAGGTATATGCTGTTCTGCATGTCCTGTATTTCTTTTGCTGCATCAAAAAAGCTTGTCGCCGGGCTGATCACTGTTCTGCAGGGGAACATTATTGTCCTGCTTCCACCGCTGGTCCACTCATCATGGGTAGACCTTCTTGCGATGAAGCTCTCTATGGTTATGTCTTCCTGAAGGTCATTTACCTTGGACAGATAAGTCCTCATGGTCAGGAGCAAAAGGTTGTTAAAAGAAATCTTTTTGCCTGCGCAGTAATCCATTAATTTCTTCGTGGCTTCACTATCCAGCTTGTAATCCTTAACTTCCACAAACAGGTTTTCCTTTTCTATGTCTGCGCTTCGAAGGCTCTTATCATTATGTCTTTTTCTGGATTCTTCAAGCACCTTTTTCCCCTGAATGTCCGAGTAAAGAGGCTCGCCGTATTTATCAAGAATACTCTCCCAAAAGGCTCTGTCCTTATCAAAGCGCTTTTGGTTACCGGCCTTTATAAGATCCTTAGTCAGTACCTCTTCAAAGCCCGCAAGCTCCTGGGGATAATCCTTGCCAAACTTGTAGTGTGCATAGAGTGCCATTATGTCTTTTACCATCACAGCAAGCCCACAGGAATCGATGAGTCTGTGATCCAGATGGGCGAAGAAGCCGTTATAACCACCAGGCAGCATGACCAGCAAAAACTCGTACATTGCTCTGTCAGCTCCCTCAAAAGTTTCGTAAGCCATGCTCTGGCAAACACTCTCAGCTTCTTCAAAGGACATTGACGAAAGGTTGAGCAGTTTGATCGTCTTTTGGGATTTACGCTTGAAGTACTGCTTTATCTCTCCATTTTCATCAGGAGCTGTGAACCGGAGATTCAGGCACTCATATCTTTTAGTCTCTTCATCTATACACTTATTAAGAAGCATAAAATCAAGGTCCATCTTTACGGCGGCTACGATGGTGACGCCGCAGACCTGCTGAGTGTTGTACTGCCTTATCCATTGGTAATGCATGTTCTGGGCAGGAGTTAGCGGATATAGTGTTTTCATTGTTTTCTCCTCCTCGTGCTGTACTCTGACTTAACTGAGTGCAAAGTTATCATAGTTTCCGAGGGGATGAAATACCGTTCAGGATTTAACAAACACTTTGGGGAAAATTGACCGGAAGATATCAAACATAAATTGAAAATGTGTAGTATATCTATCTGGCGCAAGGCAACAAAAAAGCCTCAGCCAAATTGATAACTGAGACTTTTCCTGAATCTATTCATTGTTATGCAGCTCACTCTTCAAGTTCACCCAGCATTTTCTCCGGGTCTTCTGCTGCCTTCACTTTATCATTTGCTCTTATGATGATGCCATTTTCATCTATAAGATATGTTGTCCGGACTACTCCCATGGAGACTTTTCCGTAGTTCTTCTTTTCTTTCCATACGTCATAAGCCTCTATCACTTTCCGTTCAGGATCTGCAAGCAGCGTGAACGCAAGACCATATTTTTCTTCAAACTTTTTATGTGAAGCAACAGTATCTTTACTTACTCCAAGTACCACTGCACCTTTCTCAGTAAACTGTGGATACCTTTCAGAGAATCCGCATGCCTGCTTGGTACAGCCGGATGTATTGTCCTTGGGATAAAAGTACAAGATGACCTTCTTACCTTTGTATTCTTCCAGAGAATGCATTACTCCGTTCTGATCAGGTAATTCAAATGACGGTGCCTTTGTTCCTACTTCTAACATGAAAGATTCCCTCCGTTCTATAAGTTTCAAAATACATACTTATATTTTAAAACATTCTTTAAAGCGAATCTATGAAACTGAAAACTTTCTCAAAGTACAGCTCCGGATCAAGGTACAATGACTGCCCATGCCCTGGAAAGCACAAACGATACAAGATAGTTTCCTGCAAAAATATCTTCGTGCTTTACTTCTTCCTTCCCGATTCTATCAGTTCCTTCTCAAAAGCCTCCGGGTTCTTCAGGTAATAATCCTGATGGTATTCCTCTGCCTCGTAGAAATTCTTATATGGCAAAAGAGCTACGTGCGTCTCTTTACCTGAATTCTTTTCAATCTCAGCTATCTTCTTTTCAGCAATCTCTTTTTCTTCCTCAGAGTTGTAGAAAATCGCCAGGGTATATGAAAAGCCCTTATCGATAAACTGCCCTTTGGCATCGAAAGGATCCACATTGGCCAAATATATATCAAGCAGCTTCTCAAAGGAAACCTTCTCCGGATCATAGACAAGTTTAATAGTCTCTCTATGTCCTGTTTCCTGATGTTTCACCTGCTCATAGGTTGGATTTTCCTCATCCCCACCTGCATAGCCGCATATAACCTGTTCAACACCATACATCTTATAAATTGGCGTGACGCACCAAAAGCATCCGCCTGCAAAATATGCTTCCATTACCATTTCCTCACTTTAATTACAAATCCCTTAAGCTAGAGTTCTTATCACGAGCTTGATCAAGTGCTGCCTATAATACTTCGTACGCGTAGCCTTTATTCCATTCTTGACGGAACCTGTAAAGGGCAAGCCCTGCTAAAGCAGGGTGGCTCGGCAACAGTACCTCTGGCTCCGAATCCAGGAACAGCTGATGACATACCGCTAC
>CAMVRW010000057.1 GCA_947169985.1 uncultured Butyrivibrio sp.
TGTTGAGAAGATCCACATCTTCGACAAAGAGACAGAGCAGACAATCACAAACTAATAGTGATACTTCAAGAGCTGCGCACTTTGCGCAGCTCTTTTTTGCGTGTTATACTCGAATAGAGAGGTTTTCACTGAAAGGGGTAAACTATGATTTCTTCACAGACCATAAAAACAAGTATTGAAGAACTTGGCGCTATTACTAAGGTGGAGCTTTGTGTGCTGAATCTTAGCGGAGAAGTAGTTGCATCCACCAGTGAGAAAGATTTTTTGGATGTCTCCATAATTACCAGTTTTGCAAATTCACCTGTGGATTCTCAGGTAATAGGCGATGTTCACCTCTTTAAGGTATTGGATGATACAGAGCCCTTATATGTACTTCTGGCAAAGGGCGACTCTGAGCATGCTTACATGGTTGGAAAAATTGGAGTAAGTCAATTGCAGGCCCTGATTACGGCCTACAAGGAGAAGTTTGACCGAAATAATTTCTTCCAGAATCTTTTGCTGGATAACATGCTCCTTATTGATGTATACAACAGGGCGAGAAAGCTTAAGATAGAGGTTAATGCTCCAAGAGTAATAATCCTTGTGGAAGTGGGAAATGCAAAAGACAATACTGCCCAGGAGCTTCTTGGAGGAATGTTTGGTGCCCACTCCGGCGACTTTGTCACAGCTGTGGATGAGAACAGTGTTATTCTGATCAAGACCCTGTCCAAGATCCAGACTTACGATGAAGTGCAAAAGATTGCTACTACCATTGTGGATATGATGAACACAGAGGCGATGCTTAACGTAAGGGTATCTTACGGTGGAATCGTCTATGAGCTTAAGGACCTTAGCAAATCTTTTAAGGAAGCCAAAATGGCTCTGGAGGTTGGACGCATTTTTTATGCAGAGAAGATGGTCAATGCCTACAATACTCTTGGGATTGGAAGACTTATCTATCAGCTTCCTGAGAGCCTTTGCCGTATCTTCATCGAGGAGATATTTGCAGGAAAAGAAATCCCTGATGACCTTGATGAGGAAACCCTTGGCACCATCAATAAGTTCTTTGAGAATAATCTGAATGTATCAGAGACCTCAAGGCAGCTCTTTGTTCACAGAAATACTCTTGTGTACAGGATTGAGAAACTGGAAAAGAGCTGTGGACTTGATGTAAGGAAATTCGATGATGCCTTGACCTTCAAGATTGCTATGATGGTTATCAATTATATGAAGTATTTGGAGAATTCCAGATAAATAGAAGAAACGCAAAAGCGGTTCTGTAAAGGATGCATGCACGTTGACTCCCGGAAAAGAACAGGCAACCTTACAACACATGGAAGGTTCTACTTAGTGCTGCTTCGTTCCCGACCTGACACGGTTCGCAGATTTCCATTGCATAAGACCCGGTCTCACACGAAAGGACTGCTACATACACCCTTTACAAAACCGCTCTATTACTATACTTATTTTTTATTATTATGTCAAATAACACTTTATCAGAAGAAGAAAAGAACGATATCAAATATATGAAGGCAGCCCTTGCCCAGGCCCGTAAGGCTTATAAACTGGGAGAGGTGCCTATTGGCTGCGTCATTGTATATGAGGACAAGATAATAGGCCGTGGGTATAATAGGAGAAATACAGATAAAACGCCTCTGGCTCATGCTGAAATTACAGCAATAAAGAGGGCCGGAAAGGTAATGAAGGACTGGCGACTTGAGGGCTGCAAGCTGTATGTGACCCTGGAACCCTGCCAGATGTGTTCCGGCGCTATAGTTCAGGCCAGAATACCAGAGGTCATTATGGCGGCTGAAAATCCTAAGGCTGGATGCGCAGGGTCAGTTATGGATATTTTGAACAACCCGGAGTTTAACCATCAGGTAAGTGTAAAGAAGGGTGTTCTTAAAGAAGAGAGCAGTGCTCTTTTAAAAAAATTTTTTCTGGAACTGAGAGCAAGGAATAAAGCTGAAAAAGAGCAGAAAGGTAAAGCCTGTGAGTAAGAGAATTGTTTCAATTCTGCTCGTTCTGTTCATGCTTATGACTATCGTTGCATGCGGAAAGGGCGAAAACAGGGGATATCAAAAGAACAAGGCAGCCAGTCAGATAGACTTTAGCCAGAAACCGGTCACAATTACCTATCTGACTATCGGAGATAAGCCAGTCAATGGCCGCACTGAGGAAGTGATTGAACAGCTCAATAAGATCCTGATCAAACGCCTCAATGCCAGGCTGGATATTTATTACGTGGGATGGAATGACTATCTTCAGAATTATGACAGGACACTGGAAAATCCCAATGCAGGAATTGACCTTGTGGGAACCGGAACAGATTGGCTGGATGCCTGGCCAAATGTCATCAATGGCAATTTTCTGCCGCTTACTGAGGAAATGATCAGAGAGTACTGTCCGGAAACATTTGCTAATGTTCCGAAGACTACCTGGAAGAAATGTTCCTATGATGGTAGTATTTATTTTCTACCGGAAAATGAGTATACCCAGTGGACGAACCACGGATTCATCTATAGAACAGATATTGCCAAGGAGGCCGGTCTTTCCGAGGTTAAAAGCTGGGATGACCTGGATAAATACTTCGAGTGTGTGATCAAAAATCACTCGGAGATGACTCCCTGGGATTTTGCTGGAGATAGCGGAGTTCCTGCCCTTGGATATATTATGTCTTCAATGAAGTATGTGCCTATATATGAGGTGACAACCTATGGACTTTGGGGTGAGGATTCAAATAACAAGGGTAAGATAATATCTCCTTTTTATATGGGAGATGAATTTGTTGAGTATGCAAGACTGATGAAGAAGTGGAATCAGATGGGTGTTTGGAGAAGCAACGTTTCCACTGCTGAGGATAATACTGAGGAGTTCTATGCAGGAACATCCTCTGTGGCACAGCACCATACTCAGAATTTCTTTACCTCTATAAAACCCGCCATGAGGGTAAAAAATCCTGATGTTGGCGTTAAGTTTTACTGGTTTGGCAAGGAAAGCGGAAATCTTATGAGGCTCAGCGACCTTCATGGAGCCATGGCAATTTCTGCCTACTCCCAAAATCCTGAGAGAGCACTTATGGTCTATGATATGCTCAGAAATGATGAGGAATGTTACAGGCTGCTCCGGTATGGGATAGAGGGAATTCAGTATACTGTCACTGATAGCGGAATGATGGAAAAACCAAGTGGTTATAATGAAGCCAAGGATGGAATAGTGACTAACTTCTGGTGGGGCAGGCGTGATGTACTTGAGATTCCGGATTCAGCTAATTCATGGGATGATTATTATGAGCTGGTTGGAAGCTATGAACATGTAGCAATAGATTATCCCTGGGATGGTGTTCCATTCTCAACTCCACAGATCAATGCACAGCTTTCAGAGATAACAGCAATTTGCGATAAATATATACCACTTATCTCAACTGGTCAGTATGATAAAAAACCGGAGGATATGGTGGCTGAGTTCAGGAACGAGCTAATGAAGGCGGGCTTTGAACGAATAACAGGACAGCTACAAAGGATTTATAATGCACAGTAATTTAAGTCTTTTTATAAAAAAGAACAAGAACAGGATATGGGCACTGGGGTTGACAATACCCATCATTGGAAGCGCTGCAGGATGTGGCGCTTCTTCTGCTGAATTACCTCAGGAGAGCCCGGAGAAGATATTAAGCTCTGAGGAGGTGAAGCTCTCCTATGAAGCACCTACTCAGATTCCGAGGATACTTATAGATCAGGTGGGCTATGACATTGATTCTGAGAAAGCGGTAGTTTTCAGTGAAGAAGGCCTTTCTGGAAATTTCTATGTCTGCGAACTGGAGACAGGAATCCCTGTGTACACAGGAACTATTCTTAAAGGGCAGGGACATTTTACAGATTTAAAGGAAGAGGGAAGCTACTATATTTATACTGATGAAGTGGGAGAGTCCTACTCTTTTTCCATAAAAGAAGACATATATGGTGAGGTGTTTAACAGGGCTTGCAAAAAATACTACATAAATCGGTGTGGACTTGCCTTGTCGGAAAATTACGCCTGGGAAAATGCCCACAGCGCCTGCCATACCACCATGGCAAAGCTACAGGAAGACCCTGACACCCAGATTGATGTGTCAGGAGGATGGCACATGGACGAACAGGCAAGAAGAGACACCAAGCTTGGAAGCAGGATCGCAGAAAACCTTTTGCTTGCCTATGAGATGAATCCGGATTCTTTTTCTGATGAAAGTGGGATTCCGGAAAGTGGCAATGGGATTCCTGATATCCTTGATGAAGTCAGATATGAGGTTGAATGGCTTCTTAAGATGCAGGATGCAAAGACCGGAGGAGAGTACGGTGCGGCAGTCACTGACTCAACAAATGGAGCAGATCTTTTTACTGCGCCTGTATTTGTGACTCCCACTGATCTTGAGGCGACAGTTTCTTTTGCAGCGGCGGCAGCCAGATTCAGTTACATCTATCAGCAGTATGATGCTGAATTTGCCACCACTTGTCTAAAAGCAGCAGACAGGGCCTGGACCTGTTATCTGAACAACCAGAAACCTATAGAAAACACTGCGTCCTTTGAGGCAGCAGCACAGCTCTACAGGGCAACCGGAGCAGATAATTATCATCAGGTCCTGGAGCAGTTCTTTGAAAAAAGCGACTTTGACAGCCTTTTTAATACGGATGAGAATATTTTCATGGGTGGCGTGACTTATCTATCCATTAATAAGGCAGTAGATGTGGAAAGATGCACAGCTCTCATGAAGCTACTGATGAAAAGATCGGAACAGATTGCATCTGAGGCCTCCAAATCGCCATATCTGGTGACTGATGCAGATAGTAGTGGCAGGTTTGACCGGATGCTGGATGATATGCGCTGCCTTACAATAACGGACCATATCATCTATAACCATGAGTACACCACCATAATTGAGAATTGTGCTCATTTTCTTATGGGGATGAACCCGGATGCCATAAACTTCGTCACTGATGATACTGAGAGAACCTATGAAACAGCAGGGACTACCGGAGTTCTTGGAGACCCTGAGAGTGACGCGCTTTTCATATTTATGTTAAGTGTGATAATATAAATTGGATTATGAAGACTACTATTAATGGATTAAATATAAACTACATAGACGAGGGGCAGGGACAGCTCCTGGTTTTGCTTCACGGCTGGGGTTCCAACATAGAGCTCTTTTCCGGGATAATTAATTTCGTAAAGAGTAAGTACCACGTGGTAGCTATGGATATGCCAGGCTTTGGAAAGAGCGATGAGCCACTTGAGCCCATGAATGTTGATGACTACGTGAACTTTGTCCTTGAGTTCGTAAAAGAGCTGTATCCTCAGGAGAAGGAGATTATTTTCCTTGGTCATTCCATGGGTGGAAGGATCATTATAAAGCTTGCTTCCGGTATTCATGATGGAAGGATCAAGGCTTGCTTTACTATCCCCAAGGTAATCCTTACGGATGCCGCCGGGGTGCTTCCTGTAAAGACTGAGGCGCAAAAGAAACGCACCAGGAGATATAAATTCTACAAGAATCTTCTTACTAAGACTGGAATTGCCAAGGCTTTTCCTGGAAGTTTGGACAAGCTTCAAAAGAAATTCGGAAGTGCGGACTATGCAGCAGCTTCGCCTGTTATGAGACAATCTCTTGTTAAGGTTGTAAACGAGGATCTTGTACCATACATGAAGTCTGTGACTATGCCGGCTCTTTTGATCTGGGGCGATAAGGACACAGCAACTCCTCTTTCAGATGGACAGACAATGGAAAGAGAGATGCCTGAGGCTGGCCTTGCAGTAATAAACGGCGTGGGGCATTATTCATTCCTTGAGAATCCATATCTTTACAACAAGATTTTGGGAAGCTTTTTGGGAATAAGTATCTGAGGTAATAGATTATGTTTTTGATTTCAGCTTTTGTATTGATAATACCTGTACTATGTCTGGCTTTTCTGGGACTGCGGTTTTATACCCATATGCTTCAGCTCTCCAGCTACCAGTTTCAGGGATATTTCAGGTTCATGAAGACTAACTGGAAGAGAGTGTTGTTCCATATTCTCTTCCTTATATTTTTTGTATTGGTGTTCTTTGGCACGGGCTTTAATTCCATGGCGTTGCCGATAGTAATGCTGCTGGCAATACTGGGAATCTTCGTCGGCCTTATCATCTCCTACCTTCCAAGGGAGGCCAAGAAAAAGTTTGTGGTAACTGACAGGGTAAAGAGACTTTTTATCACTTACGTTATCCTGACAGTCCTTATTTTTGCCCTGGGATGTCTTGGCGTTAGAGTGACCCAGGTTGGGCTTAATGAATATGGTGATGTGCTGTTTGCCGTGGGACTTATCATGGGAGCTGTAATTTATGTAACAGTGCTTCCTTTTATTCCTGCTCTGGCAAATCTTATCAACAAGCCAATAGAAAACCGCATCAATCAGGGCTTTATTGATGACGCAGTAAGGATACTGAAGGAACATGAAAACCTTCGTATCATCGGAATAACCGGAAGCTATGGAAAGACCAGCGTAAAGTATTATCTGACAACGCTTTTGTCTGAGGGCTTCAGAGTACTTATGACCCCCGAGAGTTACAACACTCCCATGGGTATCGTAAGGACCATAAGGGAGCACATGCAGCCTACTCACGAGGTGTTTGTCTGCGAGATGGGCGCCCGTCACCTTCATGATATAAAAGAGATCACGGATTTTGTTCATCCTGATGACGGAATCGTGACATCTATCGGATATCAGCACCTTGAGACCTTCCATTCTCTGGAGAATATCATCAGCACCAAGTATGAACTTCTTGATGCAGTAGATGCAAAAGAGAAAGCTGAGGGTGGAAAGGTTCCTGGCAAACATCTTAAGTTTGTTAACGGTGACAACGAGATCATCAGGAAAAATATGAAATATCCTGATGCAATAACCTATGGCCTTTCTGAAGGCTGCGACTATAGAGCTACAGATATCAAGGTTACCGGCGCAGGAACTACCTTTACCGTTACTTCAAAGACGGGAGAGAGCGGCGAGTTTAACACAAAGCTTGTGGGAAGACACAATGTTGAGAATATCGTAGGTGCCATTGCTGCAGCAAACAGCCTTGGAATCCCAATGACCAAACTCAGGATGGCAGTAAGGAGGCTCCAGAGCGTTCCTCACAGACTTGAGCTTGTTAAGCACGGCAATGTTTCTATCCTTGATGATGCATATAACTCTAACCCCAATGGTGCCAAGGTGGCCCTTGAGACCCTGGCTCTTTTTGAGGACAGCGTTAAGATCCTTGTTACTCCCGGAATGGTTGAGCTTGGAGAGAAGGAAGATGAGTACAACAATGACTTCGGAGCTCAGGCAGCAGGAGTCTGTGATTATATAATCCTGGTAGGAGATAAGAACAGTGCTTCCATTAAGAAAGGCGTTGAGGAAGCCGGATTTGACCCGGAGAAGCTCTTTGTAAAGAGCACCTTTACGGAAGCTTCCAAGCTTATGTATGAACTTGACGCAGGCAGAGAAAAGGTTATACTTTTAGAGAACGATCTGCCCGACAATTATAAGTAAGATATTTGCAGACCGGTGAAAGAAGGTTTTTATGAAGCTGAAAGTAGCAGTATTATTTGGCGGAAAAAGTACAGAGCATGAGATCTCAATCATCTCAGCAATACAGGCAATTGGTTACATCAACAAGGAAAAGTATGATGTGATACCTGTTTACATCACAAAGAACAACGATTTTTATGTAGGTGATGCAGTGGGAAATATTGAGGAGTACACTCACATTCCTGAACTTCTCAAAAAGAGCACACAGGTTATATGGGTTAAGGAGGGTGATAGAGTATCCCTTGTAAGATACCCAATGAAGAAGTTTGGTAACAATGTGATCACACAGGTAGATATCGCATTCCCTATCGTTCACGGAACAAATGTTGAGGACGGAACTTTACAGGGATACCTGGCTACAATGGGGCTTCCTGTTGTGGGCTGTGATGTTCTCTCATCTGCTGTCGGAATGAATAAATACGTAATGAAGACAGTCCTTAAGGACAATGATATACCTGTTCTTGACTGCAAGTGCTATACCTGGAAAGACTATGAGGATGTGGATGGTCTTGTTGCAAAGATCGAGAAAGCCTTCACCTATCCTGTTATCATAAAGCCTTTAAACCTTGGTTCCAGTATCGGTATCAAGCTTGCAAAGGACAGAGATGAGCTTTTGGAAGCCCTTGATCTTGGATTTGAATTCTCCAAGAAGATACTTGTAGAAAGAGCTATCACTAACCTTAAGGAGATCAACTGCTCAGTACTTGGCGACTATGAGTCAGCCCAGGCTTCTGAGTGTGAGGAGCCAGTTAACTCTGACGAGATCCTCAGCTTTGAAGATAAGTATATCGGTGGAGCAAAGGGCGGCGCTAAGGGTGCTAAGACCGGAGGCAGCAAGGGAATGGCTTCTCTTAAGAGAAAGATTCCTGCTGAGATCTCTTCCGAGATGAGAGACAAGATCAGAAAGATGGCAGTTGATGCATTTATTTGCCTTGGCTGCAGCGGTGTATCTAGAATTGATTTCATGATCGATAAGGACACCAATGAAGTATACTTAAACGAGATCAACACTATTCCCGGATCCCTTTCCTTCTATCTTTGGGAGCCACTGGGAATGAAGTATGAGACTCTTTTGGATAACATGATAGAACTGACCCTTAAGGCTGACAGAGAGAACCACAAGGTGGTTTATTCCTTCGAGACCAACGTCCTTGAAGGCGTTAAGCTTGGAGGCGGAAGCAAGGGCAGCAAGATGTAAAAAATAAGCCGCTACGTATCATATCAGTGTGATGCGTAACGGCTTTTGTTTAGGGTAATTTACTTTGGAAGGCGTATGTCACAAAGACATGGCCTGGTTTTTGAGGTAGATTTCCTCGATGATATTCTTTACATATCCATCGATGTTCTTCTGATCTTCCTTTGAAAGCTCGCTCATGATTATGGGCTTGCCATATTCGATCACAACCTTGGTGCTGCGGATGAATGGAACATGCTTTTCAAGGATTTCATCTGAGTGGTTCATTACAACAGGAATGATGGGACATCCTGACTTCTGGGCAATCTTGAAGCTTCCCTTATGGAACTCTCCCAAAGGCTGGTCTGTCTTATTTCGGGTTCCTTCAGGGTAAATGAAGATGGAGATACCGTTTTTGACTTTATCTATGGCAGTAAGGACCATTTCAAGGCCTTTTCTGAGATCCTTTCTGTCCAGGAACAAGCAATCAAGGTAGATCATCCAGATGTTAAGGAGCGGAACCTTTAAGACTTCTTTCTTGGAAATAAATCCTGTTGGACCCGGAACTCTTGGGTAAGCAATGACAATATCGAAAATGCTTCTGTGGTTTCCTACGTAAAGAACAGCCTGATCCTTTGGAACATTTTCCTCGCCGATGACGGTGCGCTTAACGCCGCTGATGAAAGAAACTACATTAAATGCCCAACCGACAACTGCTAGGGATACTTTCTTCTTAACCATGGGATTGAACTTTCCGATGATCAAGAGCACTCCCTGTAATGGCAGACTTAGTATCAGAAATATTGCAACAAACAAAACTGCAAGAATAGTTCGTATCATAATGATGAATCTCCTGTTTCCAAAAATCTTAGACTATTTTCTCATAGTTGCAGGGCTAAATCAACAAAAGCTGTGGTGTGAGCCAAAGGTTTTATGATAAAGTAAATTTGAACCTTAAGGATGGGAGCTTGTAAGAATGATAATAATAAAGAATGGAAGGCTGATGGACCCTGCTACGGGGACTGAGGGCCTTTACGACATTTTAATAGACGGTGACAAGATCGCCAGTATCGGGCTTTGCGGAAGCCTGGATGAGATGGCGAAGGAAGCTGCGTCCATGAAGCTCATGGAGGGCGTGGAGTCCGAATCTATTACAGAGATAGATGCCACCGGATGTGTAGTTGCTCCGGGACTTGTTGATGGTCATGTTCACTTTAGAGATCCTGGATTTACCTACAAAGAGGATATTGAAAGCGGCGCCAGGGCAGCAGCCAGAGGTGGTTTTACCAGTGTGATAATGATGGGAAACACCAATCCCCATATGGATAACGTGAATACCATTAAGGATGTGCTTGATCGTGGAGGCAAGACCGGAATAAAAATCTACGCTTGCGGAAATGTCACCATGGGCATGTCGGGAAAAGAGCTTACTCCCATGGAAGAGCTTATAGAAGCGGGAGCAGTTCTTTTCACTGATGACGGAAAACCCCTGATGGATGAAAACCTGATGGAGAAGGCCTGTGAGGAAGCTGTTAGACTTGAACAGGTCATAAGCCTTCACGAGGAGGATCCGGCGGTAATAACAGACAATGGCATAAATGCCGGGGAAGTGGCAGAGGCCATGGGGCTTAAGGGCTCTCCAAGAGAAGC